>NZ_CP124549.1:600000-823929 GCF_030253515.1 Candidatus Nanosynbacter lyticus | reverse complement strand
AATACCTTCCCCCTCGGAACTACGTTGATAACCCTACTATAGCAAAAAATCAGACTTTTCCACAAGCACAGGCGCCATCATAAAATTCAGGGACTCTCGAGGTGATTTTTCCACAGCAATGAACCACCTCTGATAAATATGTGGAAAAAACAGCAGAAACGGTGGAAAGTTTATCCATGGCTTGCAAAAAATGTCAAAAAAGGCTACACTAAATGACGATATGCCAAAGCGAACATTTCAACCACACAAGCGACATCGCGCCAAGACGCACGGTTTTCGAGCTCGTGTTTCGACCAAGGCTGGCCGCGCTGTTCTGAAGCGTCGTCGCCTCAAGGGTCGCGCTAAAATCGCTATCTAGAACGCAAACTCCCGCCTCGCCTAACAGGGCGGGATTTTGCTATACTGGACTTATGTTACGTCACGTCAACCGATTTCATGGTCATGGTAGTCTGCGCTACGTCTATGCGCGCGGGCGGGCAATTCGCTCATCGCAGCTCACCATGAAATATATTGCCAATCCGCGCCGTCGCCATGGTCGGTTTTCGGTAGTGATTAGTAAAAAGGTGCTTAAATCCGCCGTCAAACGCAACCGCGTACGTCGCCGAATTTACGAAATTATCCGACTCGAGTTACCACATATTCGGGGCGGGTTTGATGTTGTTATTATGGTGTTTTCGCCGGAGGTGCTGGTGATGCCACATAGCGACCTAAGGACGGCAGTAAAACAACTCTTTTCACAGGCGGGGCTGTATAAATAGCGCCACCTCTGGTATAATGAGGACATGAACATGTTTGATGTGGTTATTGTGCAACCAATTTTTAACTTGCTGATGGCAATTTATGCGCTAATTCCAGGCGGTGACTTTGGGGTTAGCGTTGTACTGTTTACAATAATTGTGCGTTTTCTGTTGTGGCCGCTGGTTAAGAAGCAGCTCCATCAAGCCAAAGCGATGCGTAAGATACAGCCCGAACTTGCCAAGCTGAACAAAAAATATAAGAATAATCCACAGATGCGGGCGATGGCGATGATGGATGTGTATAAAAAGCATAACATCAAGCCGATGAGCTCTATCCTAGTACTCCTTATCCAGCTGCCAGTACTGATCGCGATTTACCGTGTGGTGCAGATATTCGTACTGCAGCGCTCAGAGCTCGCCAAGTACACATACGACGTAATGGAGCAGTGGGGGCCGGTCAAGCACTTGATCGCCAATCCAGATCACTTTAACCAGAATTTCTTGGGGCTGATGGACCTGACGAAGCAGGCGTTATCATCAAGTGGTGTATCAATTGGGTTGCTCATCCTTGCCTTGGTAGCCGCTGTTTTGCAATATTTATTATCAAAGCAGATGTCGCCAAGTTCGGACAACAAGAAGCGGTTGCGTGATGTGCTGATGGAGGCGGGCGAGGGTAAGAACGCTGACCAAACTGAGGTTAACGCCATTGTCACGCGCAAAATGATGAAGGTTATGCCGGTGTTTATGTTCCTTATTATGATCAGTTTGCCAGGGGCACTGGCGCTCTACATGGCAACCTCAAACATCGCTGCTTATATCCAAAACGCCATTATTCTCAAGCAAGACGGCACGGAAATGCAACAAATTGCCGGCGAAAAGCGTTCGCCAAAATCTACGAGCAAGTCTGCCGCATCAGCAAAAAAATCAAAAGCCGCTTCGCAACGAGCGGCCACAGCGACTGAGGCGAACATCACGCGGATAAAAGCGAAAGACTAAGGAGGATGTATGGATCAAATCGCGACCATTGAATTTGTCAAGAAATATCTGGAGGACTTTCTGGCGTTCTTTGATCTCAATCTGGATATCGATGTTAGCGTTGAAGACGATGTTATCAAGGCTGTTGTGCCGTCGAGTGAGCGCAATAGCTTGCTGATCGGGCGGAATGCGGAGACACTGCGGAGTTTACAGGCGGTGGTGTCAGCAATTTTGCGTAACCGTCAGGCGGCGCTGGTGCGAGTGAATGTTGATATCGCTGATTATAAGAAGCAGCATGCCGAAAAGATTGCTGACAAGGCGCGCGGCTGGATCAAAGAAGTGCGGCGGACGGGCGAGACGAAAATTATTGAACTAAATTCGGCCGATCGCTGGGTGGTGCATCACGTGGCGAGCGACTATAGCGATATTGAGACCCACTCTGAGGGCGAGGGCCGTGCACGGCACTTAGTAATCTCGCAGAAGAGCTCTTAATCTTTGAAAACAACGTTGGTATAGAGCAGGTAGTTCCAGATGAGGCTGGCGACGGTGGCGATGAGCTTGCTAATAAACAGTGCTACTGGCTGACTGAAATTAAAGCTAATGAAAATTGGCGCGAGTAGCGCAATAATGATAGTCTGGATTACCCAGAGACCAAACAGGGTGACGAGGGTAAAGAGGAGTAGCTGGCGACGAACATTACCGGTGCGTGAGCGAAAGGTGAACGATCGATTAGCAACAAAGCTAAAGCTAAAGGCGATGGTGGTTGAGATGATGTTAGCTAATTCTTTTGGTGTGCTAATAAGCCAAGTTAGCATAAACAATATACCAAAATCAATGGCGGTATTAATGGTACCGATAAGGAGGTAGCGAAGTTTGGTGGCGTGGTTGGTGATGTAGTGTTTGAAACGAGCCATAATGATAAGTATAACCCATAAACCCTAGTTGGTGCGATGTTTTTTAGCGGCAATGGCCTCCTTGAAAGCAGCGATGAGGCGATCGGTATTATTCTGCCAGGAAATAGTATTGAGATGAGCCTGAACCGCAGTTTTCATATCAAGGCGTGCTTTTTGCGGGTCAGCGATGATAGAGAGCATTTTTTTCATGAAGTCGTCGGGATTTTTAGGCTGAGCGTAAAGAACCGCATTTCCACCAGCCTCGCGGAGTACAGGAATATCGGAGGCAACAACCGGCGTACCGCTAGTCAGCGCCTCAACAATCGGCATGCCGAATCCTTCGTAAATGGAGCTCATGCAAAAAAGGTCTGCTTGCTGATAACATGAGGGTACATCTTCTTGAGGGATATAACCCGGACGGATGACGTGTTCACCCGCAGCCTGAGCTTCAGCAATGGCACGCTCAGTCGCGTCGGTCTTCCAACCCTTACCGCCAGCCAGTACCAATGAATATTGCTTTCTGACTTTTTCTGGCAGGGCCCGAAAAGCAGCAATCATTGTCGGTAAATCCTTGCGCGGCTCGAGGTTACCGATCGAAAAGATATACCGCTTGGTTGGTAGGTTATACTTGGTGGCGACGTCAATTACGCCCGGCTGAGAATAAATTGAGTCGGCTGGTATTGGTGTGACGATAATTTTTGAAGCTGGCACGCCGTATTCGGCGATGATTTCTGACTTGACCGACTCCGAGACAGTGATAATGAGATCCGCTGTTCGGGCTGCATGAGCCACTCGGCGGCGTAAGTGGGCCAAATTGCGCCGCTCGATCGTTTCGGGAAAATAAAGATAGCCGAGGTCATGAATGACGACGGCGGTGATGGTTGCTTTACTGGTTGTCCAGCGGTCAAAATTTGGAAAAATAGCGACGTCGACAGGTGAAGACAGCAGGTCGTACGGTAGCGGTAGACCGTAACTCTGGAGCTTGGCAAATAGCCGCTGCGGCATGAGCGTGTGTTTTTCATGCTTAACTGAGCCGTCTAATATGGGATCTTGATGTTTGCTCAGAAAATTGAAATAAAACGCTGAAACCTCAGTTCCCGGCGGTGAATAACGAGCCAGGCTATTAGTCAACATGCGGGTGTAATGACCAACGCCAGATATATTGGGAGCGGTGAGGGCGGCGGTTTCTATACGAATCTTCATAGGTATATTATAAACCGTTTTCATACAAAGGAATAAATTGTGTTTTGACAATGGTATGAAAAACAAACGAGGCGAGATATTGACGGCGGGCAGCGGCGGCTAGACGTACGCGAAGCTTGGGGTTAGAATATAGCTGCTCCATGGCGCGATGCAGTGCTGTTGAATCTTTTGCAGGGACGAGGAGGCCGGTCT
This sequence comes from Candidatus Nanosynbacter lyticus, assembly GCF_030253515.1. Lineage (NCBI taxonomy): Bacteria > Bacillati > Minisyncoccota > Nanosynbacteria > Nanosynbacterales > Nanosynbacteraceae > Nanosynbacter > Nanosynbacter lyticus. The sequence continues at coordinate 819,929 of NZ_CP124549.1, read as the reverse complement.
TGTTATGATGAATAATCTCTGGATTGCCGCCAACGTCAGTGGCGATAATTGGTAGCTGGAGCATACTGGCCTCAACGAGTGAAACACTAAACCCCTCGTGGTATGTTGGATGAAGATATACGTCAGCGGTGGCAACTTCAGGGAGGGGGTCTGTTTGGTGGCCGCGAAAAGTGACCGGTAACCCTTTGGCTTGTTTCTCAAACCGTGAACGATCTGGTCCGTCACCGATCAGAATGAGGCGCGTGTTGTGATGTGTAGCGTGAAGTCGTTTGAATGCAGCGATTGCTTCACTAATTCCCTTATCAACAACCAGACGGCCGGCAATACAGAACGTGAACAGGCGGCTTTTGATGGGTGCGTGTGGTGGCTTCTGGTCGTTGACACCATTATAGATAACGGTTAATTTACGATGAATTGGTGAGGTTGACGGCAGATTATCAGAAACGAGACGGCATTCACTCTGGCTAACGAGGGTAATTGCGTCGGCAAAGCGTGCCGCCCAGGCAACCAACTTACCAGTCGGGTTTTTATACCATACGCCGAGCTGTTTCCAGACATGCTTGAGGTCAGCGTGGTCGGTCCAGATAACGCGAGCACCGATAAGCTTACCGGCAATTGACCCAGCAATAAAATCATCCTTACTCTGCAGGTGAACAACGTCAGCTTTGTGGCGATGAAATTGGACAATATAATACAAAGTGAGTAGTAGCTGCCAGAGTACATATAGTGGTATTAATACAACCCGCCAGCCGCTCCAGTTTTGTCGAGACCACCACCAAGAGTGGTGGTAAGTCAACCGTTCGTGCTTAGCGTAGTCACAGAGCGTTGCGTGGTGACTAAAAATAAGCGGCAAATGGCCCAGCTCTCGTAGTTCTCGGGCTAAGAACACCGGAAATCGCTCACCGCCGCCAAAATCATAGGGTGCGGCATTTCGTACGATAACAACTCGCAACGGATTCATTTTACAAGTATATATCTTTTTGGTGTAATTTGGTATAATCGGGGGGTGAAACATCTCTTTGGTAATGAAAAAAATCGGGCAATTTTGCGCGCAATGGTTAGCACGGACTTTAAGGTTCGTTATCAAAACTCTGCCCTCGGGTATGTGTGGTCGCTTCTGAAGCCGCTGTTCATATTCGGCATTTTATATGTATTGTTTACCTATGCGTTCCCACAGGGCAGTAAAGGGATTGAATATTTTGGCGTCTGGTTATTAGTTGGCGTCGTGCTATGGAATTTTTTCTCTGAGGCAACGATGGTAGGTACTCGTTCGGTAGTGGAAAATGGGCAACTAATTCGTAAAGTAGCAATCCCGAGACACCTCCTGGTGGTTGCTAGTTCTGTCTCGGCGCTGATCAACCTTGGTCTCGGGATGGTTGTGGTGATAATTTTTGCGCTACTGAGTGGTTTGATGCCAACCTTGTTATGGTTGTTGTTAATCCCAATAGTTGCCCAGTTATTTTTGCTATCAATTGGCCTATCTCTGCTACTCTCGGCACTCTACGTAACGTTTCGTGATATCGCGTATATCTGGGAGATTTTGTTGCAGGCTGGGTTCTATGCCAGTGGTATCATCTTTGCCATCATCTATATGCCTGCAGTTATCCAGAAGGTGGCGTTTTTAAACCCAGTCACACAAATTATTCAGGATGCTCGGCATGTACTCATGCCCAATAATTCAGCCTCTCAAACGATTTGGCAGACGTTTCACAACCCGTTACTATGGTTCATCCCGATCGCGATAACCCTTGGGCTGTTTGGGCTAGGGTGGTGGCATTTCCAGCGTAAGCAACGTTCATTTGCGGAGGATATTTAGATGGCAAAGCCGGCGATTATAATCAAGGATATACATAAAGAATTTGTGCTGCCGCAGACCAAGAACTCAAGCATTAAGCATGCTTTTGTTAACATTATTAAACGAAATAAAAAGACCGTCCAAAAAGTGCTAGACGGGGTTAGTTTTACTATTGATCAGGGTGACTTTTTCGGGGTTGTTGGTCGGAACGGCTCAGGAAAAAGTACCATGCTTAAAATTCTCGCTGGTGTGTATCAACCGACGAGCGGCAGTATTCAGCTACATGGTAAGCTGACACCATTTATTGAACTGGGTGTCGGCTTCAACCCAGAGCTGTCTGGTCGAGATAATGTTTTTTTGAACGGAGCGCTACTCGGGTTTACCCGTAAAGAGATGGAGGCAATGTATGATGAGATTGTTGCCTTTGCTGAACTTGAACCGTTCATGGATCAGAAGCTGAAAAATTATTCGTCGGGTATGCAGGTGCGGTTGGCGTTTTCGGTAGCAATTAAGGCGCGTAATGATATTATGATTTTCGATGAAGTGTTGGCTGTCGGTGATGAGGCATTTCAGCGCAAGTGTATCGACATATTTGAGCAGTATAAGGCCAGTGGACAAACAGTTGTCCTGGTGACACATGATATGGAAACAGTCAAGAAGTTTTGTAATCGTGCTGTGCTAATTCAGGATGGCAAGATCATTAAAGAGGGAAACCCAGTACAGGTGGCTGATGAGTATAGTCGGCTTAACCAAGCAGTGATTGACGCAAGTATTGATAGAAATCGGCAATATACTGGTGAAAATGTTGATATTACGATCCGCGGCACGACAGGTAAAAAGCAGCGTAGCTTTAAGGTTGGCGAAACCATCTCGTTTGATATCGCTTGGCATCATGATAAGACGCGAGCAATCATGGTTGATTTGTATCGCAAGGACAGTGATTTAATATCGAATTTTATTACTAATCGTGAGGGATTCGCTGAGCTACCGAAAGACAAAAAACTGACACTCGATATCGAAGCAAACTTGGGTCCGGGGTCGTACTATGTTGATGTTAATCTCCTCAATCATGATGGGTCGGTAAAATATGACGTTGCCTATCGTGCCGAGGAATTTACTATCACGAAAGACTTTTCGGTGGTCGGGCAGTCGTTTGGAGGATTGACATTGATTCCGCGGCAGTGGCACCACGATCACAAATAGAAAAGGATAGTCAGCTAATGGTTTGACGATAAACCGGTTATCACTGTGCTATTGAGCAGCTGATTTTGTTTTTTGGCGTGATGGTCGTAGTTTAATCTTAATGGTATCAAGTCCCCACTTAACAACGATCTTGGCGGCAGTGCGCCCGGTTGATGCCACGTTCCAAAGCTGACGGAGCCCCTTACCAACCTGTCCCTTTTGAAGCATACGATAACCAATGCGCATTAGTACAAACGTGTAGGCGTGCTTGTGGCTAATTCCAAAATCATGGTTAATTGGATTTTTGAGATAATAGGCGAAAGCACGTTTGATGTCGGCACGACTAGTGACCGTCGGTTGAACGATATCCCAGTTGCGAAGCGAAAACCTTTTAGCGAGACGATTTTGCTCATCGCGGCGTTTAGCCGAGATACTGCCGTCACTGATGCGATAGCGAAAAACGGGGTAAGGTACGTTGGCAAGTTCACCGTGTTCGGCAAATTTACTAAACAGGTCATAATCCTCGGCTGGACAGGTGTCAGGGTAAAGACCAGCGTCAAGTGCCGCCTGGCGGCGATAAATGACCGATGAATGGCAGAATTGATTAAAAATGCAAAGACCGAGTCTAATATCTTCATTGCGAGCAACATTAAAAATAAAACCAGTCGGCACGCTATCTTGATTCATGATCTCTGCGCCACCGCCAACCAGAACTAGGTTTTTGTTTTTCTCTAGCATAGTGACTTGAGTCCTGAGCTTGTGCGGCAACCATTCATCGTCGCCATCAATGCGAGCGATGTAAGTGCCATGCGCTTCGGTAATGCCGCGGTTGAGTGAAGCCACGAGGCCGCTATTTTTTTGATTAATGAGGCGAATGCGGCTATCTTCTTTTTGAAGGCGCTGAACGATTTTTTTTGTATTATCGGTTGAGCCATCATTAATAATAAGGTATTCGAAATCAGTAAAATCCTGTGACAGCACGGAGCGAATTGAGGACTCAATGTATGTTTCGTCATTATAGGTGGCGGTAATAATTGACACCAATGGTGGTTTAACTTGGGATTTCTGTGCATTCATACGGGATATTATAGCATCTTTATTGGCAAAAATATTGAAAACCCAACGATTAACTGTTATGCTTAAGCTGATAGGATAAAACAGGGGAAACAACGCTATGCGAGTTAAACAAACATCGCCAAAGAGGACCAAGATTGTAATAATTAGTTTAGTAAGTGCGATTGTCGTGATTGCTATTGCGGCGGTTGTTTATGCGATAACGCGGCCACAACAAACAGAGCGGGCCAAGGATGATGCTAATTCGTCCCGAGCAAAGGAAAATAACAGCAACAAAGACGGCAATAAGAAAGTTGACGACAGTAAGACGAAGCCAGAAGAGCGCGATGGTCGAAGCTCCGATAAGCCAGCCGGTCCTGGCGAGCAACGCGGTTCAAAACGAGCAGTAACGCCGATTGTGAGCGGCTACGGCCTCAGTGGCGACGGACAGCGTCTACAGATTGATGGTGGCGTTAACGCTATTGTCGAAAATGGTGGCAGCTGTACCTTCACGGTCTACTGGTCTGATGGTCAAGTTTCGCGCCAAACTGGCGCATCCGCTGGGCCAAGTTCAACGAATTGTCGGATGGCCGAGATTCCGCTGTCAGAATTACCATCGGGCACTGACATGTCAATTAAAGTCACTTACTCATCGAGTGCATATATTGGAGAATCTACAAATGGGCCGTCGTTCCGCAAGGAGGGGCTACGATGATTCGGTTGCAGCGTGTGAAGTTATCTTGGCTAAAGCGTGTCGGGTATACACTGATCGTCGTTGGTGTTGTTGGTCTAGGGGTTGTCTTCTGGCCAAAAACAGGAGCGTTGTCACCATGGAGTCCTGGACGAATTATTGATGACAATGTTTTTTATGACACCAATACATTTTCAAGTGTTCAAGACATCCAAAACTTTATCAACAGTCATACGCCAGCCTGCGATACGTGGGGAACTGGGCCATCCGAGTATGGCGGAGGTACGCGAGCGCAATATGCAGCTAAACGCGGTTGGCACGGCCCACCGTATGCCTGCCTGCGTGATTATCATGAAAATCCAAGTACGAAAGAGACCTCGTTTGAGAAAGGAGGCGGCTGGTTTGCTGGCGGCCTGTCGGTGGCCAATATTATTTGGAATGTATCAAAAGAATTTGGCATTAATCCACAAGTAATGCTGGTGACACTAAAGAAAGAACAGGGGTCGTTATTTACTGATGTCTGGCCACTCAAGAGTCAGTATAAGTACGCCATGGGCTTTGCTTGTCCGGACAGCGGACCAGGTAATACAGCGAATTGTTCAAATGAGTATGCTGGCATGTACAATCAATTGCGGATGGCAGCGCGTCAATTCCGGTTGTATACTAATCGGCCGGGTGAGTATCGCTATAAGGCTGGCCGATCAAACTATATCCAGTATAACACAAACGCAGCCTGCGGCGGCTCATGGGTGTATATCGAGAATCAAGCAACAGCTAATTTGTATAACTACACCCCATATCAACCAAATCAAGGTGCACTCAATTCATATCCAGGGACAGCTCACTGCGGCGCGTATGGCAATCGTAATTTTTGGCGCTTCTTTAATGAATGGTTTGGTTCGCCGCTGAATTCTATACGAATTGAATCACCACTGTCGGTGAGAACGGAGGGCACTGGATCAAAACTATTTACAGATATGACAATCACGGCATCATTCACTATCCGTAACGCCACAAATCAGCGCCGCGATCTAGGCACTATGGCGATAGCTGCCCGCGACAGTAAGTGGAATAACCACGATTTTGGCAGTCAGCGGGTTGTTCTTGAGCCGTGGCAGACGTACACCTATCGAGCGACAACCAGGTTGACGAAAGAGGAGGATTATAAGTTCTGGATCACAAATTACCGAGACGGCAGTGGCTGGAGTAATAATTATCCAGAATCAGCCTCGGGCCATAGTCGTGAAGTATCGGCGTTCGTGCAGACAGCACCGACCGTCACCTCTCCGGTGACTATTCAGAATCAACGAACCCACGTCGGGCAATCAACACGGATCCGCTTCACGGTTAGAAACAATAGTCCGAAGCCAATCGACCTCGGTTATTTTGGCGCGGCAATTACCAGTCCGAGCGGACGAAATGCTGATGCTCGTTTTGATACGGTTAATAACCTTGCGCCGGGTGCGACTCATACCTATGACCAAGAGTTTATTCCGCGAGAAAGTGGTCTATACAAGGTGCGAATTAGTGGCACTCTTGACAAGGGGGTAACCTGGACCGAGGCGCAGTATCCAGTGCCAACACCAGCTAGTGCTGGTAACCGGGCGCAATTCACCATTCTCCCCAACCCCACTCTCACCCAGGGCATCACTTTCTCCAGCTCCACCCCACGTGCTGGCGAGCCAGTCACTACCGCCTTTAAGATCAAGAACTTTGCCAGCCAACCCATCACCACCACTAACCGCACCTGTCTCATTATGCGCAACCAACATGGAGCAAACTATGATCTCGGCTGCCTCCAACCAACCACCATTCAACCTGGTCAAGAACAAGAATTCAAGACCACTCGTCCCTTCCCAGTTGGTGTCTACCGCGCCTACTTCTCCACCTTTGACGGCCGTACGTGGCACGAATATGCCGCTCCACCGCTTGAGACTGGTAATGAGGTGGTGAAGGGTGAGATGAGGGTGCTGCAAGATGTCGTTATGTCACAGGGATTATCGATAACGCCAGCGCGAGCGCGTGCTGGTGACAAGCTGACCGGCTCGTTCACCCTGCGTAATCTTAGTTCGGCGGTGTCACAGACTGATCAGCGCTTGTGCTACATTGTTCGGGGTCCACGTGGCGAGAACCATGACCTTGGCTGTCAATCGACAAAGGGAATTGCTCCAAATGGTAGTGTGCAGTTTTTGCTAAGTCGTCCTTTTGACAAACCGGGCACGTATAGAGCCTTCTTTGCGCTATACGATGGTAGTCGCTGGCACGAAGGGGTGGCGCTACCGGGGTTGACTGGCAAGGAGGTAACTAGCTTATCATTCACCATTCTCCCCAACCCCACTCTCACCCAGGGCATCACTTTCTCCAGCTCCACCCCACGTGCTGGCGAGCCAGTCACTACCGCCTTTAAGATCAAGAACTTTGCCAGCCAACCCATCACCACCACTAACCGCACCTGTCTCATTATGCGCAACCAACATGGAGCAAACTATGATCTCGGCTGCCTCCAACCAACCACCATTCAACCTGGTCAAGAACAAGAATTCAAGACCACTCGTCCCTTCCCAGTTGGTGTCTACCGCGCCTACTTCTCCACCTTTGACGGCCGTACGTGGCACGAATATGCCGCTCCACCGCTTGAGACTGGTAATGAGGTGGTGAAGGGTGAGATGAGGGTGCGCGAGTAGGACGGACAATTATCGCTTAAGCATACGCCTAACTTCTGTCAAAAACCTTTTTTGTGAAAAATCACGTAGCGCCTGCTTTCGTAGAGATTGGGCGTTAGCAAACGCTGTCTTGGGATTGTCCAGGACAACAGTTAACGCTTCAGCGTAGGCTTTTGGATTGGTGATATCATCAACAATCTGTCCATATGTACCAACAAAGTCCGCTACTCCACCAACTCGCGCTGCCACGAGCGGCAATCCGCACAGGGCTATCTCGATTGGCGTATTTGGCATGCCGTCAAAGAGCGATGTATAGAGAAAGACGTCATAGTTATCAACAGGTAGTGACGGTATACCGTTAAAGCCGCCGCGGTAATGAACCCGTGGATGTGACGGTAGTTTATGGGTGGGAAACTCGCTCGATGCGTCACCGTACATATCAATATGGACATCACCTGGCAACAAATCAGCAATGGCTGCGACTAATTGAGGTAATTTCTCTGGTGATAGGCGGGACGCCCAAAGAATACGCCTTTGACCAGCCAGCTTTGCTATCGGTGTGTACGTGCTGCTATCAAGTGGTTGATGGTGAACGGTAATTGCATCCGCGTCATAAGCATATTCATTAACCCACATCGACTTGACAGCCTCATTATCAGTGGTTATCTCAGTGAGCAGGTGATAAATTTGCGGCAGATGACTGTGTGAAAACCCAAACACTCGTCCAGTTTCATCAGTGCTTTGGCTATAGGACGTAGCAATAACTTTTTTACCGGTGGCCTTGATATACACTGCGTGATCTCGCACAAAATCATAGGCTAGCTCTGAATTGAGGATATGGAGCACCGGCACGTGGATATTTTCGATCAGTTGCTCTAGTAACCTATATTTTTGTTCCATTGGGAAAAATCGAGTAATTGTCCCAAACGGCACGAAATCTACGTCGATGTTAAGTCGTGGTCGCCACTCTGAGTAATTAGCATCAACTTCATTTGTGGCAATAACCAAAACTTTCTTGCCGAGTGACGCAGCGGTGTTGGCGTAGTTAAGAGCAAATAGATCAGCCCCGCCACGCTTGAGCCACGGTACGAACAGCACATAATCATAGGTGTCGTTTCGTAAATCACGACATATTTGCCAGTACGCCAAGCCAACTCGGTAATGATCATCGGTAATTGTGTGGTATACTGTCGGCAATGGATCTGGTGGAAAAATTAGTTTTTCAATATGATGCAAGGCTCGCCATTCAGCATCAAGCCACGCTGGCAGCACCTCGGTCGCCGGTGTCGATTTCTTTTTTTTGAGCACATTGCGTCCGCGTCGGATGATTGCGAGCGGCCGCTTAACCAATCCTAGTGGAATGCGAGAACGAATTAATAGTTCTTTGATGGTGTTTTTCGTTTGACGTCGCTGCTCCGAGGCGGGCGTGGCGACCGAGTCAAGTTTAATGGTACGAAAGTGTGATGGGCTGAATAATGGGTGGGCGTGGAGCACTGAGCGGCTAGTTTTTTGGCGTGCCCATTCCGAGCCAGTGGCCTTACGGCGAACAAAGATAGCGGTTTCCGGAATGAGGACATTTTTCACACCATGCTGGATGAACTGACAGCTCATAAACCAATCCTCGTAGCCATATCCGGGGCTATTTGGTGTATATGGGAATTGGCGAAGTAAAGTACTTGGTGCAATAATGACCGAGTTCCATCGTCCCGAGAGTACGCTCAATAGAGTGTCGCGGTCTTTATTAGTGTAGCCAACTTTTTCGACGATGGCGTTTGCCCCCTCAAACTCAACAGTGTATGCACTATGAGCAACATATTTACCATAGGAGTGGGCCGTTAAAAACTGTACACCGTCACGGAGCCAGTTGGCACTCATCAAATCGTCGGCATCGATAAATGCGATAAAACGACCATGTGCCCTGGTGATTGCGCTATTGCGAGACTGAGCGAGGTCACCATGATCCCATTGATGTATAGTGATCGGCAGGGCGGTATAATTACTGAAGTAGCGAATAGTTTCTTCATCACCGCGGTCGATTGATACAATTATTTCGTAGGAAATATCGCTATCACAAAGCAGACTAACAGCACGCTCAATGGAGCGCATAGTTTTGTGGGCAACGAGGCCTTCGTGGTGGGCGGTGACGATGATGGATAAAAGTGGTTTCATGACGCTATTATAGTTTAGGTGATTGCTTTAGTCTATCGTTAAATTATGATACTATATGGTAAGTATTATGGAGAGAAAAAAGAGCATACTGTTTTTTAGCGTTGTTTGGGTGGTTTTGTTTTTATCTTTCTTTGGCAATGTTTTTGGAGTCGGTTTGTGGCGCGAATGGTTTGATGGCTTTCAGCGTGACTCATCGGCTATAGTAGAAAAGACGGCTCGTTGCAAGGAAAAATCTGGTTATAGCGGGCCGCTAATCGTTGCTAAAAATGAAGATTATAATTCAGTCATGATGGCTGAAGATTGCGACGCCAGTCTGCTCAAACCTTATGCTTCACAATATGGTCTACAGGCGAGAATAATTACCGCGCTAGCACCAAAGGACAATGCAAAACTACCGTCATATTTTAAGAAGGTTAATGTAGTTCTATCTGCAGCCATGGCGGCCCTTATGGCACTTGTAACCCTTAGAGTCAGGAAGTTGTTTGGCCTTGTTGCCGCAGCAGTATTCGCGACACTGGTTGCATTTAGCCCGTGGATTGTCGGCTACGCCCAAAACATGTACTGGATAGAACCGCTGATGTTTGCTCCGTTTGCCTTTGCCTTTCTGAGTTACTCATACTGTAAGTCATCGAAGAAAATGTGGCTATTCTACCTCGGTGAAACCATATTGCTATTCTTAAAACTTTTGGGCGGCTATGAGTATATATCAACAATTGCTATATCTGTACTTGTACCAATCATATTCTTTGAATTCGTCAATAATAAACAAAAAGTTATCAGCCTGTGGAGGTACGCCGTCATGACATGTGTCGTGGTTGTCGTGGCCTTTGTTGGTGCGTACGCAACCAACTTTATGGCACTCTCTGATTACTATCACTCCTCAGACACCGCTCTCAAGATGATTAATGAGCGGGCATCGGAGAGAGGGCTTTCGGGAATTAGAAAGATGCGAACACATGCTGTTGGTAACTTGAAGACGCTTCTACCTGAATCATATGAATTTGCCAATCGATTTATTAACATGGAGGAGCTAGCGAAAGATAGAGGCTCAACATATCAGTATCTAGCAATAAACGCAGGTAACTATGTGCTATTGCCAGCATTAAGCTTGCCGCTATCGATCAAGGGGGTGTTTGGTGAGATTGTTCAGTCGATACTCGTTTGGGTACTTGTGGGGTATTTAGTGTTATTCTATCTTAAGAGGCGACACCCGTCCTTCAAGTATTATCGTTCATTCCTATGGTCGTTACACATTTCATTAGCTGGGGCACTGAGTTGGTTAATTCTTATGCCTGGACATGCTTTGCCTCACGCCCACATTAACGGTATCGTATTCTATATGCCGCTGCTTCTGTTTGTCTATATGGTAGTTGGCTTGTATATTGGTAACATAGTTAAAAAACGGAGAAAACGTGCGTAACAAAACGGTGATAATTGGCGGTGGTTTTTATGGATTGAGTGTAGCGCTGTACCTGTACGACACCCTGGGCGTCAAGAATATTGATATTTTAGAAAAAGAAAAACAGACAATGACTCGGGCGTCATATGTTAACCAAGCCAGGGTACACAACGGCTATCACTACCCGAGAAGTATTCTAACGGGATATCGTTCAGCGGTTAATTTTCCGCGCTTCACAAAGCAATTTGGGGCAGCAATTCATTCAGATTTTAATAAATACTATGCTGTTGCCAAGCATCTATCCAAGGTTAATGCGCATCAATTCAAGAATTTTGCGGATAAGATCAAGGCAGATATAGCGGTAGCTTCGCCAAACATTCAAAAAATGTTTAATAAAAATCTCATTGAAGAAGTTTTTAAGGTTAAAGAATATGCCTTTAATGCCCACGCCCTGAGAGATGACTTACTGCGGCAAATTAACGATCGTCCGGGGATAACGCTTCATACAGGCTGTCGTGTTACGAGGATTGATGAAACGCCAGATGGGCTGTGCGTTGTCACTGATGGTGGCGAATTCAGGGGTGACTTTGTGCTAAATTGCACGTATGCTAACATCAACACGCTCCATCGTGCATCAAATATACCACTTGTTGGACTGAAACATGAAGTTACAGAAATGTGTTTGGTGAGCTTGCCAGAGCACCTAAAGGACTTTAGTATTACGGTGATGGATGGTCCATTTTTTTCCATTATGCCATTTCCTTCCAGGGGATTATATACACTCTCTCATGTCAGGTATACGCCGCACGAGTCATGGATCGACAACGAGGATACGCCGGCTGAGAAAATTGACACACATGCGTATCTTGACAAAAGTTCTTTCCAGAGCAATTACAAGCAAATGTATAACGACGTGGTGCGCTTTATCCCTGCCCTCAAGGATATGAAATATGAGGAGTCGATCGTTGAGGTAAAAACAGTGCTCGTTAAGAGCGAAGATGATGATAGCCGTCCCATTTTGTTTAAGGCCAATTTGGGCTATGATGGGTATGTTTGTATAATGGGCGGTAAGCTAGATAATATTTACGATGTGTACGAGGAGTTAGACAAGCTATATGGCAAAAAATAGTTCAACTAAGACAAATAAAAAATCGAGTAAACAAGATATCTTTGTGTCGGTTATTGTTGTAACGCGCGACTTTGATGATTTTCCCGACTATTGCCGTGGGCTTTCACAGAGATTAATGGATAGCTACACAAATTATGAGATTATAATTGTCGATAATGATTTGGGTCAAAATAGTGTGATTGCTGTCAGTGGGCTTCTCGATGAACTGCCGTGTATGCGGCTTATCCGCCTCTCTCGACAATACACATATGATATCGCCATTATTGCTGGTCTCGAAGGGGCGATTGGCGATTATGCGGTAGTAACTAATCCCGCTATTGACGGCATAGAGGATGTAATGAACATTGTTGAGGCGAATAAAAAACACGATATCGTGCAGGGTGTTGCCGACATAACCACAAAGCGCCTTCTGTCAAAATCTGGTATCGGTCGCAGGTTGTTTTATTGGTATAATCGCAAATACATCAATATAGATATTCCACTACAAGCAACATATCTTATATCTCTCAATCGTCGTGCCATACGAGCGATAACTCTATCAACTCGACATGATAGCCACATTCGGCACATGATAAGGACTATCGGCTATTCATATACCGAGTATACCTATTCACCTCTGGTTGATCCTGTAAAAAAACATGGCTTCGGGCGAGGGACACTAGAGGCGCTCGATATCATTACCAGCCACTCGACACACCCGCTCCGCTTTATGTCATGGGTTGGGTTCTTTGCTAGTGTTGTAAATATGATGTATGCGCTTTATGTTGTGGTCATAGCTCTCACCAAAAAGAATGTTGCAGAGGGCTGGGTGTCGACGTCGCTTGAGCTATCAGGAATGTTTTTCATCCTATTTTTATTTATGGTAATTCTGTCTGAATACATTGGTAAAATACTAGTAGAATCGAGACGAGATGCCAGGTATTATGTGCTTGACGAGCTAAGTAGTACAACGTCACTAGCGAACGCAGAAAGGAAGAATATTACATCATGACAAAAGCTCCGACCAACAAGCAAGATCGTATCCGCCGAGATCATCCAGGGTGGGAGTTTCCAGACTTTGAGGTAAATGAAATAAACAAGAAAAAACATAAATATTGTGTATGTATTTTCGTCATTAATGAGGGAGAGCGTGTTCAAAAGCAACTACAAAAAATGAAGCCATTAGCAAAACAGATTGATATTGTAGTAGCTGATGGTGGTAGCACTGATGGTTCACTTGAGGCTGATTTCTTGAAATCTCAAGACGTACGCGCTTTATTGACAAAAAGGGGCAAGGGTAAGTTAAGTGCACAGATGAGAATGGCGTTCGCCTGGGCTCTTTCTGAGGGTTATGAAGGCGTTGTGGTTGTTGACGGTAATGGCAAGGATAGTATAGAGAGAATTCCTGACTTTATTAAGCTGCTTGATCAGGGGTATGACCATATTCAGGGTTCACGGTTTATACCGGGCGGCAAGGCGGTAAATACGCCGCTTTCGAGAGAGATAGGCCTTCACCTGATCCATGCGCCACTGATAAGCCTCGCGGCTGGCCAGAAGCATACCGATACCACAAATGGCTTCCGTGCTTACAGTGCAAGGCTACTCAAAGACCCGGACATTGCCGTATTCCGTGATATATTTCAAACCTATGAACTTCATTATTACCTCGCTATCGAGAGCAGCCGCCGTAAACAGTATAAGACAGCCGAAACGCCAGTGGTACGAACATATCCAAAAAAGGGCAAGACGCCAACAAAAATTAGTCCCATTAAGGGAAATATGCACGTTCTGAAGGTGTTGTTTTATGCGGTGGCCGGAAAATATCACAAGCATAAAAAATAGCCTCTCAAAATTTCATATCCAGTCTGCGTTAGTAGCAGCAGGTATGCTAATGCTGCTCGTCATCGTTTTCTACCCTGGATATATGTCACCCGACTCCATCAGTCAGCTTGAGCAAGCCACGGGCGTAGCTCACCTCACCGATTGGCATCCGCCAGTGATGACGCGATTGTGGGGATTTCTGATTAGAGTAACTGGTCACATCTCATCGATGTTGATTTTTCAGCTGGTGCTGCTTGTCGCGGCTATGTTTATGCTGTCGATTCTCGTGTATCGGCACACTCGTAACCGCGCATGGGCTCTTTCCGTCTACATAATTGTACTACTGCCCAATATAATGAATATTGCTGGCGTGATATGGAAAGATGTTCAGATGGCATTCAGTCTGACGTTGGCGGTAATCCTCATCTGGTTCATCATAAGCAGTAAAAAATCACTAGGACGTGTTGCTGTGTATGGTATCGTCGGACTGGCACTATTATTGATTCTCTATGCTGGTACGCTACGACATAACGCATTGTTTGCGGTACTGCCTATCCTGTTCGTATTGCCGAGCTTGTTAATCAAGCGACCTCCTGTGTGGAGCGGTCTTGCTAGTGTAATAATTGGTTTAGTGGTAACGATTGGTGTCACCATTGTTATTAATCAGCCTAGCGAAAAAACTCATCCGATTACCGCCGTACAACTTGATGATATAGTTCACGTCGCTAATTTTGATAGAGAACATCACGGTCGGTGGTCTATGTACAAAAAAATTCATGACACCTGTCACGATAAAACAAAAGATATCATGAATTCTTATATCATATGTACAACGGCTTCTCAGCGAGAAGCGCTCAAAAACGAACATCAAGATGTATTTAATGATTGGCTATCGACGATCATAAGACATCCAATAAAATATGCATCATATCGGTTGGCAACTTTTTCGATATTTCTCTTTCCGCAACCAGAGCGTATGTATATTTTTCAGCCCGGCATTGAGCAAAACCAGGTCGGTGCCGCGGTAAAGAATGAATATGCCATCAGTGGTCTAGCGGCATATGTTAAAGGCGGTGCTCAGGCGAATATCCCTCTGATTTTTCAGCCATGGCTATATCTTGCTGTCCTTGTCTTCATTTACTATACGAGCAGGAGAGTGCGAGAACATAGGCAACGACGCCTTACCTGTGCAGTGGCTTTGTCGGGTCTTATATATATCGTGGCGTACGTTCCTATGGCGGTGGCGGTTGATTATCGGTATATGTATTGGTCGGTTTTTGCGGCGATACTGTCCGGACTATTCACGATAATATTAAGCCGACCAAAGAAAGAAGGCCGTCGCTCATAGCTAGCGTTTACTAATCCCTTCGCATTTATTAGCGTTATGTAGGCAAAAGTTACTTTGATAGATGTACAGGTTGTTTTGGGCGGTGACCTCGCGGTAAGATACGTCTTGTATTTCCAGAGAAGCTCCCGGTATCAAACTATAAACTTTTGGCGAAATTCGTATGGATGAATCATTTGGTGCCAGCGCCACAGGGAAGCTCCAGCCCGTGTCGTATTGTGGTAGCGACACAGGATGTTTTTGTAGTGATGACCCAGATAACTCTAAGAGGTATCTGGGTAATTTAGCGGTCATAGGTAGAACGCTTCTAGCACTGTAGCGAACCGACACTTCAAACACGCGTATATTGTTTGCGGCACCAGCAGTAATGACATAATCTCCGTTTGCGTCTTTTTGTATGTGGTGTTTCGGGTGATTCGTCTTTTCTTGGACTACAGTACTCGCCTGACGTTTCCACAAAACATGAGAATCATTTGTTGCAATGATAGTGTAGTTATCCTGAAGCTCCTTATAAAATGCCCAGTGACGAGTCCACAGCCACTCCTCATATTTAAAATATGAGGGATTTAGGGTTATGACGTAATCAGGCTTTTGTGTTATAAAATCTTGAGTGTAACGATTTCTTCTGGCGGGGCCTAGGGCGTGTATAATATAGTCTTCACCCCCCGAAGATCCATTCTTCTGTTGGCGAATCGAATCATAAACACTGGTGTAGGTAGACCAGACACGTGCCCCCTTTTCAATATGTGGAGCAAAGGCCTCGAGGCGCTTCCTCCAGGCGGTGCTGATATATTCAGCATCATCAGTAGAATGCCTGGCCTTTTTTGACTCGGTAATAATGTGTCTTAGCGGCATCCAATCATTTTTTTGTAGAAATACCGCAGTGTTATATCCTAGGGCGATGATGCTACCAAGCAACAACCCGAATGCTAAGACCGAGAAGCCCTTACTTTTAGCGTTAGGAGTCGATTTTTTTGCTCGGATCAGGTTATATATCACACGAGTTGCTATCGCCACGAGAATAACTCCTGCTGCTCGCTCCAGTGGTATGAGCTGCGCACTGGGTGCCCAGTAACCAGTGGCAGAAACAGCAAACACCACCAGGCCATATAGTAGCAAGATAGAGAAAACGAACGTTTCTTTTTTGGACAGTAGAGCTTTCTTTACACCAATTATATAGGCAACAATACCGCCGATAATGATGGGCAGCATGTAGAATAGCATCCGGTTGGTGAATAACTGATCAAGATTGCTTAATTGCAAAAAACTGTTCGGCGGAGCGCCAAAGTACCATCCTTGGTCGCCTGAAACCTCAACGAGTGCATAGTAAAGTGCCTCATACGCATGGCCAAGCGTCATAATTGAAAGCACGACATACGTAGCCAGTGCTACACCACATAACTCGCCAATAAATGCCAGCACTCGCTTTTTTATCATCTCTTTGGAACGAATATATTGAACCCCTCTGATGAGTACATAAGCAAGAATGAATGCGAGACCCTGTTCGGTTCCGCAGGCGACGGAGATCCCCATGAGGGTATAGAGAATAGGATAATAAAAGTCGACTCTCATCTTATGTTTACCGATGTTAACATGCCAGTCTGGGTGCCATAACATAAATGCTGCTGCAATGAATGGAAACGCCGTCCTGAGGCCTAGAAGGGAATTACCCGCCCAAATCGCATCGATGCACAGTAGTGAAATGACGGTAAATATACTTGTTGTAAAGACCGCTTTCTTTACATTTTTGAAGTAAGCCCAAAATAGCAAGAAAGACGAGATGAGGAATATGAGTGGTGATACTAGTAACTTTGCAACCTCTACAGCAAATAAGTTGTGCCCCATGATGTAAAACAAGGGGAAATGAAGCAGGGGAACTCCTACCCCGTGAAAAAACGGAAAGTCTCGTGCTAAAACTTCACCATCAAGCAGCCGCCGGAGAGGGTTATATAGTTGGAACGTCCCATTGGCTGCATAGGAATCCATTGCTAGGCCATTCCCGAGAGCTGCGAACACAGCGTAGCCTACGAAGACCAATAAGTGGGCAATACCTATAAATACTGCGGTAAAAAGCAGTGCTTGTTTAAGAGTTATCTGGCCTAAAATTTTAGGTTTCTTCATAGTGCCTAAACCATTCTATAATTGATATCGCTCCATGTCCATACTGGCCATCGTTGTGTTTTATATGGAATTTGACATAATGAGACATAGGAGGAATATATTATGAGAACCGCATTAATTGGGTACACCGGATTCGTCGGTGGAAATATAAAGAGTCAACACGAGTTTGACGATTATTATAACAGCAAAAATATAGCTGACATTGAAGGTCAAGAGTACGACCTGGTGGTGAGCGCTGCAAACCGTGCTGAAATGTGGCGGATCAATCAGGAGCCAGAGGTTGACCGTGCGGAGATTGAAGGGTTTATTTCACATATCAAAAAGGCAAAGATTAAGAAGCTCGTCCTAATTTCAACAGTCGGTGTTTATAAAAACCCAAATGGCGCTAACGAAGATACGCCTATTGAAACCGAAGGACTTTTACCATACGGAGTTAATAGATATTATCTTGAGCAATTCTGCCGTGAGAACTTTGACACGACGATTGTTCGCCTGCCGGGGCTATTTGGCGACGGACTGAAGAAAAATGTTATTTATGATCTGATGAATAACAACATGGTTGAAAAAATTCATGCTGATGGTATGTATCAGTACTATAATCTCGCCAATATTTGGCGCGATATCACCATTGCTTTAGAGAATAATCTGCCGCTGGTTAATTTTGCGACGCCACCAGTCAGCACGCGGGAAGTCGCCAAGGTTGCCTTTGGTATGGAGTTTACTAACACGCCGGAGGGAGTAACGCCCGCCTATTGGGATATGCATAGTAAATATGCTGAGGTGTATGGTGGTGACGGTGACTATCTATACACAAAGGAGCAAGAGCTGGCCGGCATCAAGGAATTTGTTGCAAAAAATAAGTAATCATGGTATAATGCGGGCATGAGTTCGAAGGAGTCAATGAAGCTTGCCATCTCGAATATTGCCTTTGGTAAAGATCAACGAGCAGCACTAAACCGCGTGTCGCAGAGTGGTGTTGAAGGTCTTGTGGTTGCGCCAACGATTATTTGGCCAAGCTTATCAGAAATTGCCAATCTATCTGGGCAGGAGCTTACAGATCGACTCAAAACTTTGGAGCGGGAAGCTGGGGAATATCGCAAAAGGCTTGGGAATTTCGGTCTAGAGTGCGTTGGATTGCAATCGTTGACATATGGGATTGGAGAGAATGCGAAGATTTTCGGCACTGAAGAAGAGGGTAAAAATCTGACAGAACACCTAAAGAGGCTAACCAACCTTGCTGGGTCACTCGGTGCAGATTCGATGGCATTTGGCTCGCCGGGGTTACGTAACCCAGGAGAGCTTAGTGGCGAGCAGGCTATGGAGAGAGCGGCTAAACTGTTTGGTAGAGTTGCTATTGCGGCCCATGATAACAATACCCAGATAGCATTCGAGCCGCTATCAGGCTATGGCAACAAGTTCGTGGAAAGCTTAGAACAGGCCGGGGAACTGGCTGATCGCATCAATCATCCAGGATTTGGAATTCATCCTGATACAGCGGCGATGTTCGGCGCTGGGGACACGCCGGGGGATTTGGCTTCGCTGATTCGTGACCATAGAGACAGTGTACGCGGTATTGATGCCAGTGCTCCGGAGCTGAAGCGGCTTTCAGTTGCACCGGAGGTTCCTCAGGGAGGCTATATGGATGCTCTCAGAGGGGCTAATTACGATGGCTGGGTATCAATCGAAATGAGGGGTCCTTTGAACCCGGAGGTTCTTAAGAAAGAGATCGAAATCTTCAAAAAGCAGTGTGGTCTCGCGGCATAGCCTATAGGATAAATAGTGGTATAATTACCATATGAAACTAGCTATATCGAACATCGCATGGACAAATGAAGAAGAGGCGGAGGTCGCCGCAAAGCTGCGGGAGCTTGGTGTACGCTGTGTCGAGATCGCGCCGACGAAGCGTTGGGATGATCCAACCAAGGCGACTCCCGAGCAAATTAACGAATATGTCGAGTGGTGGAGAGGGTACGACATTGAGGTTGTGGCTTTTCAGTCGATGTTGTTTGCGCGCCCTGACCTAAAGCTATTTGAATCAAGCGAACTTCGCGACGAGATGCGGCAATATATGGCTGACTTTTTGCGATTGGCTGGGGATATGGGTGCTGGTCGATTGGTGTTTGGTTCGCCAAAGAATCGACAGCGCGGTGCGATGTCAGTAGAAGAGGCGGACAGCATCGCAAGCCGCTTCTTTGCCGAGCTTGGTGATGTTGCCAAGCAGCATAATACCATGCTCTGTATCGAACCAAACGCCCCCCAATACAATTGTGACTACGTGACAACGGCGGATGAAGGTGCGCGGCTTGTTCGTACGATTAACTCGGAGGGGATCGGTCTGCATCTTGATACGGCGTGTATGGCGTTAGCTGGCGATGATATTGGCGAATCGATACGAAACAATGGCGATATCTTGAAGCATTTTCACGTTAGCGCTCCGATGCTTGATCGAGTTTATGATCGAGACGATGTTGATTATCGTGCTGCAGCTGATGCCTTGAAATATATTGGCTATGAGGGCGTGGTGTCAATCGAAATGCGCCCGGGCGAACAGGGTGAGAACGTGAAGCGTGTAGCAGACGCGGTATCGTTCGTACAGAGCGTTTTTGAAGGGTAGAGACCAGATTTGTTATTGACAAATTAAACTTTTGTGTTAAAATGAGAGCATGAGTCCAAGGAATAGCCCTCCTATAGAGGGAGCACCGGCTGTCGGAGTGACGGCGACGTTTTATCCTGATACTGACGATGTTCGCCTTGAGGCTGCGCTTAATACTGCAGAGGAGTGGTCCGAACAAGAATTGCCACTTGTCGTGATTGATGGGTCGCCAGATGATAAAGTCGCAGGTGCCTTCCGCGCGCGCGGGGCTTTTGTACGATCTGCTCGTCGGTTGGGAATTGCCAGTCAGCGACGGGAAGGTGCAAAATTTGTCATAGATCAAGGTGGAAATAAAATTATCACTCTCGAGCCAGAGAAGTCAATGGCACATCTTGCACTCAAGATTGCTGAGATGTTGAAGAAGTGTTCAGTTGTCGTTATCGGACGGACGGAGGCTTCGAAAGAATCAATGCCGCCATTCCAGCGGCGTACCGAAAAATTGATCGGCTGGTTATTTGAGTATATACTAGGGATGCCGGCGGATGCACTCGCTGGTCCACGGGGCTACAATCGTCAAGGGATGCAGCACCTATTAGATTATCCTTCAGATGCACCGGGAATGAACAACTGGCTATATATGTACTATACTGTTCTGGCGGCAATGGCTAATGGAGAGCGTGTCGGTGAAATTAAGGTCGACCTGATATATCCAAAGTCAATGGTTGAGCAGGAAACGGATAATCTTGATTTTGACCGAAAGCGCTACGAACAAGCTGAAATGCAGGCCCACATATTACTAGGAAGGGAGTCTGAGGCTCCTCAGGACTATGCAGCCGAGCTACAGCGCATCAAATTGCTGAACGAGCTTGATGATAAGAAGGCTGCTCTGCGCGATATGATACTAAAAGAACTTACATTAATGCCAAAAGATCCAACGATCGAGCGGATACAGGAGTTCTTTGATAGAGTAGAAGCTATAGCAATGTTATTTGGTTACAAGGTTGGTGTTGACGCTGACGGGTCTCGCTAGTGGCCCATTGTGATATGGGTGCGAGATCCTCTAAAGAATAGGTGGCGTTTGCACTCCTAACCCGGTATACTATATAGTATGATAGCTGTAATTATTGCTGGTGGTTCAGGCACTCGCCTCTGGCCACTCTCAACCTCCACTCAACCAAAACAACTTTTGGCGTTAACTAGTGAGCGCACTATGGTCCAACAAGCCTATGACCGGGCCAGAAAGCTCGGTGATACCATTTATGTGGTGACCGAGGCCAGCCACGCCGGGGCGCTACGGGCGCAGCTGCCGGAGCTGCCGGACGAGGCCTTTTTGATCGAGCCGGGACGGCGGGGGACGGCGCACTGTATCGTGTTGGCCCTGGATTATATCAATCGCCACCATGACCGGACTGAGCCGATTGCCTTTATTCATTCCGATCATAATGTACGTGACGTCCAGGGGTTTGCCCACTCGTTTGCTACAGCAGCGCGCATTTCTCGCGAGCGTGGTTGTATTACGCTTATTGGCATTGAGCCGACCTTCCCGTCAACTGGCTTTGGTTATATTCAGCGCGATGGGGTGATTGATGCTCAAGCGGGCGTCTATAATGTCGAGTCATTCAAGGAAAAGCCCAATTACGAGACAGCGAAGCGGTATGTTGAGTCGGGAAATTATTTGTGGAATTGTGGCTACTTTGTTGGCTCGGTCGAGGTGTTTATGCGTGAAATGCAGCAGAGCGCTCCAGATTTGTGGTCGAACTATCAGACGCTGGCGTCAATTGCTGACTTTGGTAGCGAGGCCTACAATCACGCGTACCTGGCGCTAGATAATCAAGTCATCGACATCGCCCTGATCGAAAAAGCTCATCAGCTGGCTATGGTATCGGCTAGCTTTGACTGGATGGACATCGGTAATTTTAAGGATCTACACGACGCGGTCGCCAAGGATGAGTCGGGTAATTACGCATACGGTGACAACATTCATGCCATTGACGTCGCTAGTACCTATATTCGCAACGAGCAGCCGGATAAGCCAGTAGCAGTCATCGGCCTTGATAATGTGGTGGTGGTCAACACACCAGACGGTGTGTTGGTGGCACGGCGGGATGTGGCCGCCAAGTGTGGCGACATCGCGAAGAAATTGCAAAAATAGCCCAGTAGCCGAGCCGCAGTCTAAAAAGTTATGGTTGCAGACGTAAGTGCCTCGTGTGAATGAGCCAGGATTGTCCTCTATGAGTTGGTGCTCTGGCGGCCGTACTGCTCATATACCGCCAACGTCTGCTCGGCCATTCGCTGCCACGAGAAAGTTTTGACGTGCTGCTTACCCTTCTTGATGAGCTCGTGGCGTCGTTTCTCGTCAGTCAAAATCTCATCAATTGCCCGCGCCATGTCCTCGACATTATATGGGTCGAAATAATGCGCCGCCTCGCCATGTGTTTCTGGTAGGCAAGTGGCGGTGCTTGAGGCGACCGGTGCGCCGTGTAGCATGGCTTCGAGACCCGGCAGGCCAAAGCCCTCGCTCAGCGACGGGAAGCAATACACAGCCGTATGCTCGTACATCCAGCGCAGTTGCTCGTCCGACACAAAACCGGTGAAGATGACATTTGTCATACCGCGTTCAGTAACATACGCTTCATGGCGAGCGTAGTTACCGTCCTTTTTTCCAGCCAACGCCAGCGTCAGCTCGGGGTGTTTTTGTTGCAATAATTCAAATGCGTCAATTAGTCGCCGCAAATTTTTATGCGGCGTCGGCCGGCCAACATACATGATGAACTTTTTGCCAACCAGCTCCTTGACCGGATCATTACCCTTTGGTAGCTCGTCAGCGGATTCAAGTGTCACGGTAATCTTGTCTGGACTGACCCCGGTAAAGTCCACCAAGTCACGCTTGACGAATTCAGAGATGGTGATAATATGAGCTGACTTTCTAGCAACTTTTTTGTTGACCCATTTATAAATTTGCTGCTTCACCCAAAAGACTACCGGGTTTTTGTCAGGGTTGTTGAACCGAACGGTGGTGAGGTCTTGCATGGTGGTGACGACTGGGCTGGCGTGATACCACACGGGCTGCTGAACCATTGCAAAATGGACGAGATCTGGGCGCAGCTCCTCCAGCTGTTTCTTAAAACCCCGCTGCTCGGCGAATGAAAACTCAGCAAATGGACAGGCGACTTTCTGAAAGCGCGGGTTATCGGCCTGCCAGCTATCCATGTCTTTTGGCTTGAGCAAGATAATATAGTCATTCCTGTTATCAATTTTTTGTAAATAGTGAATCAGCCGTTCGACGTAACGGCCGGTGCTCGTCCGCAATGTACGAGCATCAATGGCGATGCGCATGAGCACCCCTCCTTTCGTTGGTTATAATTTTCTTTATAGCGAGTGTAAAGGCATGTTCGGCAAATGGTTTAGCGGAAGCGGCGATGGCCCGCGGCGAGACCTGTTGACCAGGCAGTGTCTGTAGCGTTGCTACCAAGCTCTCAACTGTTTGTTCAGCAAAAAACCAGCCGTTCTTACCGGGGTTGATATAATCCAGCGCGCCACCGGCCTGGTACGCTACCACCGGTAGTCCGGCGGCCAAGGCTTCGACTGGTGCGACGCCAAAATCTTCGTGGGCGGTAAAGATAAATAAGTCGGCTTGTTGAATGGCGGCAGCCCGGGCCTCGTCACTGACGTAGCCAAGAAAGCGCGTCGAGTCACCCGCCAGCTTCTCCAGCCGCTCGCGATCAGGCCCATCGCCCATGATGTCCAGTGGCCAACCAAGCTGCTGACAGGCCTGAATTACCAAGTCCAGCCGCTTCATCGGCACCAGTCGCCCCCACACCAGGCAGCGCGGCCGGGTGGGTAGTGTGACGGAGCGTGGCCTGGTTTTTGCGAGCGCCATAAAGCTGGTTGTTTGTACCGGCGGAAAGACGACGATACTGTCTCGGTCATAGAATTGCTTGATATCAGCTTGAATGGCGGTGGAATTAGCCAAGAAAACATCAACCCGCTGCGCCGCCTGATAATCACGTCGCCGGAGGGGCCGGACTAGCAGCCGCAAGCCCAGTCGCGCCAGCCACCGCGGTCGAAAGCTCGGTCGACGCAGGTATTCCTGGTAGTGCCGCCAATAAAAATGCGTCGGCGTATGACAATAACAGATATGTCGTTGATCGGGGCGGGTGGTTCGGATAAACTTGGCCTCGCCGTTACCAGAGCTGGAAATGATAATATCAAATTGCCCGAGATCCAGCCGCGCAAACCACCGCTGCCTGAGTACCGGCAGCAGTCGCCTGAGCTGAGCGAATGGCCAATGCTGCAAATACCCGGTCACCACCTTGTTATCAAGCTTCTCTCGCCACGTTCTCGAGCAGTACGAGGTATAAATCGGGGCCTCAGGATAGAGCTGGTGGAGCGCCAAAACAACCTGCTCGGCGCCGCCGCCATACAACCAGTCATGAACGATCGCAATGGTCGGCTGGGTGCGCATCACGGCTCCTTCTTAAAGATGACCAGGCAGGTCTTGAGGAGGATGGTGATATCCAGCCACAAACTCCAGTTTTGTACATAATAAAGATCCAGTCGCCGCCGCTCTTCAAAGCCGATACTGCGCCGCCCCGACACAACCGCTAGGCCAGTCAGGCCAGACTTGACCGTCAGTAGCGTGTGCTTTTTCTCGTAATTGCTCAGCTCGTGCGGCACCAGCGCCCGCGGCCCAACGAGGCTAATATCGCCCTTGATAACGTTAAATAACTGCGGCAGCTCGTCGAGACTAAACCGGCGAATGAAACGACCGACCGGTGTGACGCGAAAGTCGTGGTTGAGCCGATCACCGTTTTGCCGATATTCGTCGATCAGCTCCGGTTTACCAATCATCGCGAACACCTCCTCGTCAGTTTTGCCGTCAAACTTGGCGTAGTGTGAACGAAATTTATACACCTTGAACGGGCGATTAAACTGGGTCAAGCGTCGCCGCTGCCGCCCATGCATCAGCACGGGGCCGCGCGGGTCGCCGAGCTTAACGGCGATTGCTACCAGCAGCATAATCGGCGAGGTAATGATAATACCAATGGTCGCACCGATGAGATCCATCAACCGTTTGACCACGCGTCCGTAGCCGGTAGCTAGCGGCGTTGGGTGAATGTACGCTAGCGGCACGGAATTGATAATCTCCACCGTATGGCGCGCCGTCATCAGGCCGTCGAGGGCTGGCGCTTGATAAAAATCAAGATAGTGCTGCTCCGCCAAGTTATAGTGCGCTTCGCTGCGAGCAGTGTCGGTCTGAATAATGGCGTCAATTTTATCGCGAGTCAAGGCCGATGCCAATGTCGAACGCCGCAAACCCTTGAGTCGCGGCGGGATAAGCTCATCTTTGGACACAATAGCACTGAGATGAAAGCCAGTTGACGGATAGGCGCTGATAAACTCTGCCAGCGTTCGCGTCGATTCGGCATTGCCGACCAGCGCCACACGCTTGATGCCGATGTTTTTGCGCAGCAGATGCAGCCGCACGATATTGGCAGCGCTACGCAGGATGAGCAAGATGACAAAGCT
This sequence comes from Candidatus Nanosynbacter lyticus, assembly GCF_030253515.1. Classification (NCBI taxonomy): domain Bacteria; kingdom Bacillati; phylum Minisyncoccota; class Nanosynbacteria; order Nanosynbacterales; family Nanosynbacteraceae; genus Nanosynbacter; species Nanosynbacter lyticus. The sequence goes on along the minus strand of NZ_CP124549.1, from coordinate 794,460 downwards.
GATGATCAGCGCATAAATCACCACCATCTTGGCCGGAAAGAGCGGTGTGTTGCTAAAGAAGCTAAAGGAAATCATCATCATGATGCCGCAAACCGCCGCCATGCCCAGTCGCCAAAATTCACGCAGCGGATGAATGTAGTGCTCACGGTCGTATAGCCCAAAAAACGAGAACAAGACAACCCACAGCGGCAGCATCAGCACAATCGACGTGATAAACTCCAGCGCCCCAATTTGCACATGGAAGGGTCGCGTGTCGAGTGATACGCGCATGATGTATGCCGCCGTGAACGCACCAACTAGCGCCAGTACGTCCAGCCCGATCAACACCAATTTGAAGTAAAAATCAGAGTTCTTCTTCATGACCTTTGGGGTGATTATACAAGAAAATACCAATCCATGCAAGGCAGTGCACCGAGTTGATCAAGCTGCCAAAAAACCAAAAGTGGATGGCGATAGCCGTCGTTAATAGTAAGGCAAATTGCCCCCACGGTTTTAGTAGCCATCGGCCACTGCGCCATAGCGTGACGGCAAGCAGTGCTAGAAGCGGTATCATACCGACAACGCCAATATTACTCAGCAGCAAAACGTAGAAAATATACACCGTGTGATCGGTCGATACCGGTTGATGCAGCTGGTGTTGGATAAAGCTGCCGAGATTGCCAAGGCCAGTCCCAAAGAGTATGGTGCGTGGACTTACTGCCCAGGCTCGGAGCGCCAGTCGAGCGGCGTTGAGTCGGTCATTAGCCGAAGCGGCGACGAAACCCGATGGCTGGAAATTGGCTGATGGTGCGAGCGGGTTTGGCTGGGTGGCGGGCGGTGCCTCTGGTGCTGTAGTCTCGCTGGTTGGCGGTACCTGCGGTGAGGGCGTGCTGCCCGGCGTTGGGATGGTATTTTTTTGCGGTAATTTAATGCGGCCGAGCGACAACTGGTCAAGCATGCTCACTGCAGTATTATAGGCAATATGCGGTGTGTTGTGATAGCGAACCACCGCTGATACCAGCAGTAGAGTGCATCCAACCACAAACCCGGCCGTGATGATGCCGAGCTGACGCCACGTATCACGACGAATAGGCTCCACGGTGTCAATAGAACGAGACCCGCTTCTACACCGCTGCCACCAGCGGACGATACCATACACGATACCCGCACCAATTATCGCGATAAACGCGCCGCGCGAAAACGTGAGGCTGATTGCCACGCTGCTACCAAAAACGCTCCAGCCAGCCAGCCGCCGTCGCTCTCGCCAGCACAGTCCAACGAACAGGGCTGGCAGTAAGCTGCTTGCTAAAAATTGCGGCTCAGCAGCAAACAGATTAATCCTGACAAAGCCAAACACGCCAGCATGACAGCCCGAGCAGAGCGTACCAAACGCCGTTGGCTCAACGTGAGCAAAGATGAGCTGCAGCACCGCTAACACACCAAACACGATGCCGCTCCACAAGCCAATTGTCATGAGGCGCCGCCGATTGCCCGCTGATAGTGACCGGTACATCAGAGCAGCACATACCGCGGCCACCAGCAGCAATAAAAGCGATGCCGTATATAATGCGGTACGCGCTCGGACATAAGATAATAACAGCCCAACGATACTGGTGACAGCCAGCATACCAATGCTCAGCCACCACCATCGCCCCCGAGGCCACAGTCGCTGGCGCACCATTATGCCAAGACCGCAGCCAACCACGCCGATCACCGCCACTTGATATAGTCCAATGCGGAATGATGGAAAATCGAGCATTGCCAGGCTGATGCTCGGCTGCAAGGACAGTGCGCCGCCAAACAGTACGGCGGCCAGCAGCCACACACGTATCGTCGATGATATTCGCTTCACCTCTTTAGTATAGCGCAAATAACTCGGGCAGGTTATACTAAAGGCATGCAGCCAACAAAAAAGCAAAAAATACTGCTAGATTTCATCGATGGCTTTATCAAGGGTAATGGCTATAGCCCGACGCTGCGGGAAATTATGCAGGCACTGGGGTATAAGTCGGTCTCAACGGTGGCGAAGCATGTCGATAACCTGGTGGCGGCCGGGATGTTAGATAAGCGCGACGGCGAGGTGCGGTCACTGGCGCTGTGCCAGTCGGAAAAAGAGGCGTGGTGGCAAAATTTGGCAAAGGAGATTAAGCAGCGGGAAGCGATGGATGATGAGAAATCGCGCCTGGAGACAGAGATCTTGAAAAAAGCCCTGGAAATCGTCCGCCGGTAACTTTACAACTGATTGAAAACTCGCTATAATACGACACGTATTCCGGGGTAGCTCAGCGGTAGAGCGGTTGGCTGTTAACCAATAGGCCGCGGGTTCGAACCCCGCCCCCGGAGCCAAGAAAAGACACTTCTACGGAGGTGTTTTTTCTTTGTTCCTTGAAATACGATTCGGTACCATACGAAATTCCACATCAGACTGATGCTGGTGGCGGCTAATTTTGCCATGCTCAAACCAAAAGTGCTGGTTATTCCGAACAGTTGGACGAGTAGCCATATGACGACTGGTTGTAAAATCCACAGGCCAGTGACGGTGATGCAGATGAACTGGACGATTGGCTGGCGGACTTGCGGCATAAGGGATTGATGGCAGTCGACCAAGCTTATGGCGATGCTTGGGTGCGACTGATGGCTCGCGGCAAACGGCTGGTGTAGCGAATTTGGCCAGAGGCGCAGGCGATAGCCGTTTAAGGTTTGCCTAACCTAAAGATTTTATTGTAGTTTGGTAGGCATGCCTAGCAGAAACACGTTTATAGGCTGTGCTATAATTTTACTATGACACCGCTGCTGGCTAGGGGTTAAGAAAAACTATAAAAAAGATACAACACTGTAGGAATTATGAAAATCTGGTACTCAGGACGAGAATCAAAATTACTCGACGATATTATCGCCGGGCGGAAGACGGTTGAAGGTCGGTTGAATCGTGGAAAGTTTGCCGAGTACCGAGTCGGCGATAAGATTCGCCTGCGCCGCGATGTTCGCGATGCCGAAGGAATACTACACGACGGCGAACCAGATCAAGCACGCGTGGAGATTATCGCCATCCGCCACTACAATTCCTTTTTAGAAATGGTGCAGGTCGAGGGTTACCACCGTGTTATTCCGCACGCCACCAGTGCCGAAGCTGCCGCTGCCGAATACAACAAATATTATTCTGCTGCTGACCAAAAACATTATGGTGTGCTAGCAGTGGAAGTTCGCTCATTGCTTTAATCTTTCAGTATGGCTATGATATGCTGAAACTATGATGAATTTACTCTCAATCCATCATCATCTCCACATGTAAGCAGGAGGTGTTTTATTGCTGTTTTATGCCTCCTGCGGGAGGTTTTTTGATTAATTAATTTTTAGGAAAGGAAATATATGATACCAGATAAATTACAGCCAGGCGATGAAGTGAGGGTAATTGCACCAGCGCGCTCAGCGAGCGATATTGACGAAAGAGTTTTAGATCGGGCGAAAGTAGCCCTAGAATCACTTGGGCTAAAGGTTACGTTTAGCAAAAATGCTTTTTCTCGAAATCAGCGAGGTTGTCCGACGGACGATGAGAAGGTTGAAGATTTACACGCAGCATTTATGGACGAAAACGTGAAGTGTATTCTGGCGGCTATCGGCGGATTTAATTCCAACCAGCTGCTTGGTAAAATTGACTGGCAAATTATTAAAGACAATCCGAAGCTCTTTGGTGGCTTTTCTGATATTACCGTCCTCAATCATGCGATTTTGGCAAAAACTGGGCTGGTGACTTATGCGATGCCAAATTTCTATTGTTTTGGTTTGCTACCAGAGGCTAATTATTCGTTGGAGTATTTTCGGCGGTGTTTGTTTGCGGATAATCCGGCAGAATTTATCGTTCAGCAATCGGAAATATTTTACGATTTTCCGTGGAATTATGACGAAGCTTCGCCGCGCCAAGCTTTGGAAAATAATGGGCCGCGAGTCGTGCAGAGCGGGTCGGCTGAAGGGGTGATGATTGGCGGTAATCTTTGTAGCCTGAACTTGTTGAACGGTACGGAATATTTTCCGAAAATTGAAGACGATAGCTATGATTCAATTCCTGAAACGCTTGAGCGTCACGTGCAGGCATTGATGCAGCAGTCATTTTTTCGTCAGATAAAAGCAATTTTGGTTGGGCGTTTTCAGGGCGAATCTCGGGCGATTGACGACATGATTAGCGACATCATTCTTTCAAAGAATATCGATTCAAAAATTCCAGTGGTGGTCAATCTTGATTTTGGTCACACCGACCCGAAGTTCACGTATCCTGTCGGCGGTAAATGTAAGGTTGTAGCGGGAGATGGTACTAGAATTGTCATTCATTGCGACGACTAAGCGACTTTTGAGCGAGGAGCTTTAAGCAATTTTTCAGATGTCTGTGTTAAAGTTGAAAAAGAGGACAATTAGTTAATGAGAATTTTACTAGTAGAAGACGACGTAGCCATTGCCCGGTCGCTGAAAGAAGGCTTGGAAGATGAAGCCTATGCGGTTGATGTGGCGCATGATGGCGATGAGGGGTATCGGACGGCGACGGCGGATGAGTACGATGTGATTATTCTTGACGTGATGCTGCCGGAAATGAATGGCTATGAGGTCTGTCGGGCGCTACGCAAAGACGGTAATCAGACGCCGATTTTGATGTTGACAGCGCGTGATGCCGAGCGGGATATTGTCGAAGGCTTGGATATGGGCGCTGATGATTATTTGGCGAAGCCGTTTAGCTTTGAGGTGCTATTGGCGCGTCTTCGAGCGTTGTTGCGCCGTCCGAACGAGAGGCTGGAAGAAGTCTTGCGGGTTGGTGATTTGACGCTTGATCCGAGTCTGAAAAAAGTAATGCGGGCGAATCAGGAAATTAACTTGACCGCCAAAGAGTACGGCGTCTTGGAATATCTGATGCGCAACGCTGGCAAGGTTTTGTCCAAAGAGCAAATCATCTCGCACGTGTGGGATTTTGATGCCGATGTCTTGCCGAACAATGTTGAATTATTCATCATGTTTTTGCGCCGAAAAATCGACAAACCATTTGACTCAAAATTGATTCACACTGTCCCCGGCTTTGGCTATAAACTGGAGGATAAGTCATGAAACAGCAGCGCGTTAGGCGTCTAGCGCTGAGCTACTTGGCGGTGATTATGACGCTGTCGCTAGCCTTTAGTGTGATTATTTATGCCATCACTTCTGTGCAATTAAATCGTCCATTGCCACCGAGCGAACACGCTCAGCAGCCACCAGAGCTCGTCGAACGTCAGTTTAGTCGCCGCCTGGAGCAGCGCAACCGCGAAACCCGTGGGTCGGTCGTTATGTCATTGATAGTACTGAACGGCGTGATGTTGTTGATTGGGTATTGGTTGAGTTTGCTGTTGGCGCGGCGAACCTTGACGCCGATTGAGCGGGCAATGCGGGCCCAGGTGCAATTTGTGTCGGATGCTAGTCACGAGCTGCGGACGCCACTGACGGCGCTAATGACCACCAACGAAGTGGCGCTACGCAAAAAAACGCTGGATGAGAAAAAGGCGAGAGCGGTATTTCAGCGCAATATTGACGAGGTTGAAAAATTGTGTGAGCTGACGGACAATTTGTTGCAACTTACCCAGGTCGATAATCAGCAGATTGAAAAACAGGCGGTCGATATGGCGAAACTTGTCCGCGACACGGTTGATCGCTATCAGCCGGTGGCTGACAAAAAACAAGTAGTGCTAGATATGCAAGTGCCGTCAGTAACGCACACGGTCGCAGTCGCGGCGGCGGCGCAAATTTTGGGTACGCTGATCGATAACGCCATCAAATATTCACCGCCAGGCAGTACGGTAGTCATTCGGCTGGACGGGCAAACGCTGTCAGTCGTTGACCAAGGTATTGGCATCGCCAAACAAGACCAGGCGAAAATTTTTGACAGATTTTATCGTAGTGATGAGGCGCGCACGCGTGGGCACAGTTCGGGCTATGGACTCGGACTGGCTATCGCTAAGGCGGTGGCTGACAAAAACGGCTATCAATTGAGCGTTAAAAGCGAACCAGGTCAGGGCTCTACTTTCAGTTTGCATTTCTGAGAGTTGGCTAGCTGAGACTACTTACAATTAAAGAAAGTTACGTTTTGGTTTGGTGGCGTAAACCCCTACCATGTTATATACTTAAACCATAGCAAGTAATGACTATAAAAAGGAGTCGTTATGAGTGATACTTCACCGCTGATATTACACGGGCTGACCAAGTGCTTTGGTCATAAACTGGCAGTCAACAATGTATCGCTGGAGCTACGCGAAGGCGAGGTGTTTGGTTTTCTTGGGCCGAATGGTGCGGGTAAAAGTACAACGATTCGGTCGGTGATGGATTTTTTGAGGCCGACGGACGGCTGGGTAGAGTTGTTGGGCGGGAAGAGTGTTGAGGAGCGAACAGCCCTTCATGATCAGGTTGGTTATCTGGCGGGCGACATCGCCCTGTATGAAACTATGACTGGCCGGAAATTGCTGAAATTTTTGGCGCGGACGGGTCGGAAGGTTGATTGGCGCTATGTTGATGAGTTGACTGAGCGTTTTGAGGCGGCGCTGGATCGACCGATTCGCCAGCTTTCCAAGGGTAATCGTCAGAAAATTGGTCTGATTCAAGCCTTTATGCACCGCCCGAAATTGCTAATTTTGGATGAGCCAACCAGCGGGCTGGATCCGCTGATGAAGCAGGTATTTTATGACTTGGTGCGCGAAGCTTCCGAGCAAGGCGCCACAGTGTTCGTCAGCAGTCACGACCTGGCTGAAGTGCAAAAAATTTGCCACCGTGCTGGCTTTATTCGCGATGGAAAATTGATTGCCATTGAAAATATTGCGACCATGAAACACCTGTCAACGCACCGCTACATTGTGACCTTTGCCAAAAAACCGTCCCTAGCGGCAGCCAGAAAACTACCGTCCATCACCGACGTTCAACACCGTGGCGACGAATATGAGTTCACCGTCAAGGGCGACGCGACGGAGTTTGTCTCGTTCATCGCCGAATACCAACCAAAACTATTGCGTGAATCAGAGTTAGAACTAGAGGAGTTATTTATGCGGTATTATGAAGGCGAGGAGGCAAAGCGATGATGTGGCAGACGGTGCGGCAAAATTACAAGTTGCCGCTGTTTTTGGGTATTGGTGTTAGTGTTGTGGCGGTGTTGTTTTCGGCGCTGTTCAATAAATTTAGCGATCAATTAAGTCCGTTTGTCAGCATGATGCCGGCTGGCATGAAAGCGGTGGTTGGCGATTTGGCGATTGGCACCACGCCAGAAGGCTGGCTGAGCATTGAGCTATTTCCGCTAGTGGCGATGGTCGGCGTGGTGATTACAGCGATTATTTTAGGCGCTGGGGTAATTGGCCGAGAAGAAGATTCGGGCACGCTGGAGTTACTGCTTGCTAGTCGACGGACTCGCGTGACGATTGTACTGCAAAAATATGCGGCGATGGCAGGATTGTTGGTGATTCCTCCAGTGTTATTGTGTATGACGATTGCGCTCATCGGTCCGTTGTTCGACTTTCACCCAAACCTCACGCACGTTGTCGGGGCTTGTGTGAGTTTGTGGTTTTTGGGGCTTAGTTTTGGTAGCCTCGCCTTTGTCACTCAGGCAGTGACAGGTAGGCGCGGGCTGGCTGTCGGTGTTGGTAGTCTAATTTTTCTAGGAATGTATGCCCTGTCAATTACCGCCAAGCTGATCGAAAGTTGGAAAGACTACGATGTCTGGTCGCTGATCCATTATTACAATATTCCGGGTACTTTGATGGACGGGTTGGACTTGGGGAAATTGGTCGTTTTGGTTTGTGTGAGCTTGGTGGCACTCGGCGTGGCGCTGATCGGATTTTGTCGGCGAGACACGGGGGTGTAATACGGAGACTGTCGTTATAATCTATGATTTGTTGGAGCGTACGTGACAGCCTCTCATCCACTAATCATTCTCCGTGGTAATTCTGGTTGCGGTAAAACCAGTACGGCGCGCTTGCTCCAGCGTCAGCTAGGCTACGGCACGATGTTGGTATCGCAGGATGTGGTGCGGCGGGAGATGCTTCGCGTGAAAGACAGTGAAAGCAACCCGGCGATTCAGCTGATTTATGATCTATGTATGTACGGCAATAACGTTGGTTATACGGTGATTCTGGAAGGTATTTTGAGCAATAAAAAATACGGCGCGATGCTGCGTCGGCTGCTGGATGATTTTCAGGGCGAAAAACTGATTTATTATTTTGACATATCATTTGAGGAAACGGTGCGCCGCCACGCCACTAAGCCAAACGCTCATGAATTTGGCGAATCGGAGATGCGCCAGTGGTGGAAAGATCAGGACGTTTTGGGTGTGCCAGGCGAGCGGCGAATTGGCGAACGGCTGACTCAGGCAGAGATTATTGATATGATTCACTGCGACATTTTGGCGTTATCAGAGGAAACAAATACTTCCGCCTCTCATATGTAAATAATACAATGTATTTTCGTTGACAAACGCTATATATCGCGTGTATATTCTATATTAAGCACTAGATATGGTGTTTTAGAAAATAAATAACGTTTTTTGCAACACGAGCCCCTCGGGGAGGTTGGGGCTGGTTTGTTGTTGCCAGAATAAGGAGGGGTATGTATAAATCAATCAAAAAACGCGACGGTCGCACAGTCAAATTTGACCGTAAAAAAATTGAAAAGGCCATCGAGAAGGCGGGCCTGGAGACCGGCGAGTTTGACGCCAAACAGGCCGTCAAACTGACCGACAAGGTGCTAGCGGTACTAGAAACCCGCAACCAAAAACGCTTGCCGGGCGTCGAGGATATCCAGGACATTGTCGAGGATACCTTGATTGATTCTAAGTTTAAGAAAACTGCCAAGGCTTACATCATCTACCGTGACCAGCACAAAAAATTGCGTGAAATTACGTCCAATGCGCACGTCGATTTGATCGATAAATACGTCAATAATCTAGACTGGAAAGTCAAAGAAAATTCCAACATGGGCTATAGTTTGCAGGGCCTGAATAACTACGTTTCGGCGGAAATTACCAAGACCTACTGGCTGGATAAGATTTATTCGCCGAAAATCGGCCGGGCGCACAAAGAGGGTGATTTGCATATTCACGACCTCAATTTACTGAGTGTCTACTGTGTCGGTTGGGATCTGATGGATTTACTGCGCCAAGGTTTCACTGGCGTTAAAAACAAAGTTGCTTCCAAGCCGGCCAAGCATTTCCGTTCAGCTCTTGGGCAAGTGGTCAATTTTTTCTACACCCTGCAGGGCGAGGCGGCTGGTGCCCAGGCGTTCTCCGATTTTGACACACTCTTAGCGCCGTTCATTCGCGCTGACAAGCTGAGCTATGACGAGGTTAAGCAAGCGCTGCAAGAATTCGTCTTTAACGTTAACGTGCCAACGCGGGTTGGTTTCCAGACGCCGTTTACCAACATCACGCTTGATCTGGAATGCCCGAAGCATATGGCCGGCAATCCGGTGATCATCGGCGGCGAGATGCAGGACACCAACTACGGCGATTATCAAGAAGAGATGAACATGCTTAATAAGGCGCTGCTGGAGGTGCTGTCTGAGGGCGACGCCAACGGCCGGGTCTTTACCTTCCCGATTCCGACGGTCAATATTACTAAAGATTTCAACTGGGATAATCCGGTCATTGAAAATCTTTGGGAAGCTAGCGCCAAATACGGCATTCCGTATTTCTCGAATTTCATCAATTCCGACATGGATCCAGAGGATGCGCGCTCAATGTGTTGTCGCTTGCGCATCGATAATCGCCAGCTGGAGTATCGCGGCGGCGGGTTGTTTGGCTCGAATCCGATGACCGGCTCAATTGGTGTGGTGACGATCAACTTGCCGCGATTAGCGCTGAAATCGAAGAACGAGAAAGAGTTTTTCAAGGGCTTGGGCGAGCTGATGGATATGGCGCGCGACAGCCTGGAGACCAAACGCAAGGTGCTGGAGCAGCTGACTGATTCGGACATCAGTCTGTATCCGTACACCAAGTTTTATCTGCGCGATATTAAAAAGCGCTTCAACGAGTACTGGAAAAATCACTTCTCGACCATCGGTTTGATCGGTACCAATGAAGCAGCGTTGAATTTGCTGGGCGTTGACATTGGCACTGAAAAGGGTAAGGCGTTTGCCGAGAAAACGCTTGATTTCATGCGTGACCGCTTGGTGGAATATCAGAAAGAAACGGGCAATAATTACAACCTGGAGGCGACGCCAGCTGAAGGCACGACCTACCGCTTGGCGCAGCTCGACAAGGCCAGCTTCCCTGACCGAGCGCACTTTGCCAATGGCTTGGGCGCGGCAGTTAAGCATCCGTTCTACACCAACTCCAGCCACTTGCCGGTCAATTACACCGACGACTTGTTTGAGTTGATGGATTTGCAGGATAATTTGCAGACTAAATACACGGGCGGCACGGTGATTCACTTCTTCCTCGGTGAGCGCATGGACGATCCGCAGACGCTGAAGAAACTGGTCAAAACGATTTGTGAAAATTACAAATTGCCGTACTTTACCTTTACGCCAAGCTTCTCGATTTGCACCAATCACGGCTATATCGTCGGCGAGCATCCAGAGTGTCCGAATTGCGGCGAAGCGACTGAGGTTTACTCGCGGGTAGTTGGTTTCTTGCGTCCGGTTGCTCAGTGGAACAATGGCAAACAAGCTGAATTTGACATGAGGGAGCATTATGACGATGCCGCCGAACACCAGCGAGCTTGCGCCGTCGCTGTCCCAGCTTAAGGTGGCGATTGGCGGGATTCAGAAGCTGTCGCTGGTGGACTATCCGGGGCACGTGGCGGCAGCGCTGTTTCTCTCTGGCTGTAATATGCGCTGCGGCTACTGTCACAACCCTGAGTTGGTATTGCCTGAGCGGTTAGCGCCCAGCATCCCGGTTGAGGAGGCGATGATTTTCTTGAAATCGCGTGTTGGTCGGCTAGACGGCGTGGTGATTTCTGGCGGCGAGCCGACGGTCAATGAGGATTTGCCGGTGCTGTGCCGGATGATCAAGAATCTTGGTTTTGATGTCAAGCTGGATACTAATGGCACGCATCCGGATATAGTACGCGGCATGGTCGAGGAGGGGACGATTGACTTTATCGCTATGGACGTCAAGGGGCCGCTAGAAAAATACGTGGAGATTGCAGCGCGGCCGATTGATCTGGAGGCTATCAAAGACAATGTTCGGCTGATGATTGATTCGGGAATTGGCCATGAATTTCGGACGACGATCGTCCGCGAGCAGCTGGAGGTGGCGGATTTTGAAAAGATTGGCGAGTTGGTCAAAGGCGCTAAACGCTTTGCCTTGCAGCATTTTCGCACTGGCACGACGATTAGCCCGAAGTTTGCCGGGTTTCACACCTTTACCGACGAGGAGTTCAGGGCCGCCCAAAACATAATGGAAAGGTATGTCGAGGAATGCGTGATTCACTAACTGTAGAAATTGTGCGGGTGCGCCAGGAAAATCCTGAGGTGACGACACTGTATTTCGTGCGGCCGTTTGACTTTATGGCGGGGCAATATATCACGGTGTTTATCGAGGGCAGCCAGGTGCGCGAAGGCAAGGCCTATAGTATTTCTTCGCGTCCGCATGAGGAACTGATGTCAATTACCGTCAAAAATGTTGGCGGTGAATTCTCCAGCTATTTGTGTTCGCGCCGCGTTAGCGATACGCTGCACATTAGCCGAGCGTACGGCGATTTCAATCCGCAAACTGAGCGGCCGTTGGTTGGCATCGCGGCGGGGTGCGGGCTGAGTCCGATTTGGAGCATTTTGGCGGATGCCAAGCAGCCGACCTTTCTCTATTTGAGTCAAAAATCGCCAGAATATATGGTGTTCTCGGAGGAGCTGTCAGCCTCATCCATTCAGGTCAACAAGTTTAGTACTCGCCAGCAGGTTGAGGAAACAGACTGCTGGCATAACGGGCGGTTTGAGGTGGCGAAGATTGTGAGCGAAGTGCCGAGTAATGCGCACTTTCTGGTTTGTGGCAGCTTGCCATTTGTACGCGATGTTTGGCAAAAACTAACCGCCGCTGGCGTCGACGAATCACATATTTCAACGGAGACATTTTTTGAGCAATGAGCAGGGTGGCGACGGCTGAATTGGGATTGGCGTCGACAGCCGTTGCTGACAACAACGGCGGTGGTTTTGATGTATTTTTGTCGTTGAGGAGCGGCGCTGGCGGTGAGGATTTTTCGTCTGGCATTGATGATATTGGTGAAGAAGTAAATATTGGTACAGACGAAGCAGCTGGTAAGCTTGACTTGGTAGCGGTGGCTGGCGGCAAAGAAAAGCTTGACACCGCGATGAGCGATGCGAGCAGCCAAGGTAATTCAAAAGTGCTGACGCCGGTTGACGCATTATCGCTTGCCGGCAAAAGCGAGATTAACTCGTCGGAAAACCAGATGAGTGATGAGCGAAGGGCAGCAATATGTCAAGGTGTGGCGAGCGCAGCTTGTGCTAGTTGCGCAGCACGCGACGACTGTCCGATTTTACGTATGCGCAATTTTGCTAATGAAAATTTGCAGCCAGCGCCAGAACGCGAATCATATTTAAGAGATTTGCTGAGTGACGACGATGACGGTATTGTCGTGGCGGGTTACGCTAATCCTGATAGCGGGGCGGATTCAACAAATGCAGATATCACTGAAACAAGTGACGATAAGACGGATAAACTAATTGAGCAGGTTGCGCCGCCGAATCAAGGTGATGAAATCCCGACTAGTGAAACAACAGAATCTCCAGACGAACCTGCGGATATTAAGGAGGCGGAACAATTGTTTTTGGAATCAGCAATTGTTATGGAAGATGCCGCTGATGATGTTGATGAGATTAGAGAAGCCCAGCCAGAAATTGTTAGCGAAGTGTCCGTCAATACATCTGGCGAGGAGTATTTTACCGAACCAACAGAGGAAAATCGTCCGTCAATAGAAATAAAACAGCAAACTCCTGCTATTATCTCTGACGCAGTAGATAAAGAAAGTGAGCAGCCAGCATTCGAATCTTCAGACATACCGACGCAAACGCAAACGAAAACTGTGTCGTCATCGCCGGGGGCAAGCGAGGATACTCAAACCGCTAACGAGAATAATACTTTGCCAAAAAATGAAACTGCTAACTTCTTGTCTGGCGAAGGTAAACCCGTCGATAGTGTTGTGGAAAATACATATGATGGCGATGAAACTACTGCGCCATCAAGTGTAAAAACACCATCAATTGAACGCCAAAAAGAAAAAGTTTTTGTTATAACAGGGTCAAAATCAGCCAATTTTGAGCCGAGCCGAGCAGCAGAAAATGATGAAAGTGCTACGCCAGTTTCCGAGCAGCAACACCTGGCAGCGCGATTTGACGCAGTAAGGGCGGATGAATCTGCGACCACGGGGCCAATTGATAATTCTGGTACGAAAGCATCAACAGACGCTCAACCTAGCGAGATTAGTATAGATGCGGCGCCGGATTATAATAATTTTGTCGAATCGACCGATGGCGTTGATGTCGAACAGCCCAAGCATGTAATTCCAACCGCATCTAATGTGTCGCCATATCAGGAGCAAGAGGACGCCGTTAATGTGTCGGCGGAATACGAAACAAACGAGACATCTACTGAAAAGATGGTTAATGCGGCCGCATCAATTCCAGCGAAAGAGCAGCCTGATCAGCCGGTGATTGTGTCATTATCAGCTCAAGATATCGTTGAATATGGCGAGGACAACGAAGCTTGGGCTGAGGAGGATATGGTGTTTTTTGTCGAACAACAAGCGCCGTCATCAGTAGAGTTGAACGTATCTTCGGCTGAAATGGTGACGATTGCGCTATCAATGGAGGCAACTACGGTGCGTGAAGAAGTCGATGATTTGAAACCCTCTGTGGACGACGAGATTAGTGTTGATATGGATTCCGCGGGGCAATTGGACAATTCTAAGGCGGTATCAGTTCCTGAAGTCACCAATGATTATGAGCCAGTAGAGCAGATAGTTATTCCTATCTCGCCAGCTGTTGAGCTAATACCTGATGTTGAGCTGGATGAGCCAGTAGTGGAAATTTTAGAGGAGCGCATCATGCCTCGCGAGGAGCGTGACAATATAGTTATGAAAGCATCGGAAAAAAGCGATTTGTTGTGTCTGGATGCTGAAGTTGAAACTATAACTATGGATACTAGTGGCATAGAGTCAGTCGTCGATTTGTCTGAAGCGCAAGCAGAACTTGCTGCTGCTGAAGTGTCTGAGGCGGTAGAATCTGAAGTGGACGAACAGAATGATTTGGCGGTTGACAGTTACGGTTATAATAGCGAAATGAGTGCCGTGAGTGACAATGTTTTGGTCGTAAAAAGCCGCCCATCTCCTGGCCTATGGCCGGACGACAGCCAGCTCAATCCGGAGGAAGAATTCACGACAACAACTCAATCAAGTGCAGACGACAGCTCATTAGTATCGCGGCTGGTTGGCATGTTTGTAGTGGCGATGTGCGTGGTGCGCGGCCGACAGTCAGTGAAAGTTTAGTAAACACATCGCCTAAAGAAGCAGCAATGAAGTAGTATAATTAGATATATGAAAGCGCTGCAAACTAACATTAAATTATTCTTATATACGCCAAACAAATTCTTTGAGATACCTAATTTTCAACGCCCTTATTCTTGGACAGCCGATAATGTCCAAATGTTTTTAGACGACCTTGAAGAGGTGAAGCGTGGAGATAAAAAGCATTATTTCGGCAGTATCGTGTATATCAACGACGGCGACCGAAGTATCATTATCGACGGTCAGCAGCGTGCAACGACAGTTTTGCTGATGATCACTGCAATTTACCATTTAGCGTTAGAGTCACCTGAAAAGCTTAGACTGGTAGCCGAGCAAATCAAGGACGAATATTTATATAACAGATATGCAAAACAATATGATTCGGAGGAAAATCGGATTAAGCTTCGGGCAGTGACCACCGACAATAAAATATTTGAGAAAATATTTAGCCAGGCAGAACTGACAGAATATGAGAAGAAAAGTAATTTGTATAAATCCTACCTCCAATTCTACGACTACTTTAGAAATCGTGATCATTTAGAACAATATATTGATACGCTTGATAACTTCGAGATTGTCACGATTATTCTAGACAAAGACGATGATAATCCGCAAAAAGTCTTTGAGAGTATCAATTCAACCGGCAAACCGTTGACAGATGGCGACAAAATCCGAAACTTCTCGTTAATGTTGCGCACCTCCGAAAAACAAGATTATGTTTTGACTAACTATTGGCAGTATATTGAAACATACCTAACCGATCCGCAGCGTGATGATATTACCGACTTCTTCCGCGTCTATTTGATTGCCAAGAACCAATCGGTCGTGAATACCGATAAAGTATACCCGGAATTCAAAAGAGTATTCGCTAAAAGTATTTCTAATGACCAGTCATACGAATCACTTGACGAATTTTACGGCGAGATTTTGAGAATATTAAAATACTATCGCTTTCTAAAGTTTGGCATAGACGAAAATAATGAATTTACAAAACTTAGTTCGGTGGCATTTACAATGCGTTATCTGAGGATTGAAGCGTTCTTCCCGTATGCCGTATCAGTCATGAAATATTGGCAAGCTGGATATTTGTCAGATGATGAAATTACCGAGGTATTTGATGTGCTACGTGTCTACTTTTCACGACGTATAGTCGTTAACTTATCGGCAACAGGCTTAGACAGCTATTTTGCCGGATTGCACAGAAGCATATTGTCAATTGTTGAACAGGACAATGCTGCATATCTCGAAGTACTGAAATACACCGTACTTTCGAAAAACGGGCGGATCCGATTGCCCCGAAATAATGAAATAGAGATGGCAATAAAGGCGAACTTCACCTACAATCAGCGCTCTTCCAATGTCATGTATCTGTTAACTGCGGTTGACGATGAGTCTAAGGACGTGTCGTTGCTAAGGCAGATTTACAACAAAGAGCTACATTTAACGATTGAGCACATTATGCCGCAGACTATAACCAAAGCTTGGCGGAGTGAGCTCGGCGAACGTGCCGATGAGATTCATGGCATCTATTTGCATGGACTAGCAAATTTAACGCTAACCGGTTATAACTCCGAATACTCAAATAAGAGTTTCCAGGAGAAATGTAATATGCCGAATGGGTTTGCCGATAGTCCGCTTAAGATTAATAGGACTGTTGCTAAATATAGTACCTGGAATGAGAAGACTATACTGGAACGTCAGCAGTGGTGGATTGATAGAATAATTAGTATTTGGCCGTTACCAACAAGTACATTTGAACCGCCGGTACTCGACACAAAAGTTAATATCTTCGACGATATTGATTTTACAGGAGCAGTGGTAAAAATATTCTATATCGGTGACGATTCGTATCCGGTAACGAGCTGGTCGCAAATTCTTGGCGTCTATTGCGAGTATCTGTACGACGAGAACCCTGATTTTACTGATCAGATTATGAACAGCGAAAAGACGAAAAATTGGATCAGTAATGATTCTAAAAGATTTTTTAATTCCGTAAAGATTCACGACACAGGGCTTGTGGTTGACGTAGCAACAAATACGAATCAAAAAATACGGCTCATGCACGAACTAGCGGAGATGTTTAATGTTGATAAAATCTCTATCAATGTTGAATTAACAAAGCCGATTGAACAGTAGGTATGCGTGCGGCTTGGCAACTTTAGTTTAGTTAGGGTGCTTGCTATACTGTCTATATGAGGATCTCTGACCGTCATCCGCTGGACCGGCCGCGTGAAAAGTTGGCGCGTTACGGTACGGCGCGACTGAGTGATTTGGAGCTGTTGATGGCGATTATCGGCAGCGGTAATGCTCGGGCCGATGTCGGTAAAATTGCGCGCGAAGTGCTGAAAATCGTACGTCAAAAAGGCGGCGATATTTCGTATGATGATCTACGTAGCGTGGTTGGATTGGGTGAAGCGAAAATCCCAGTTATTCTGGCGAGTTTGGAGCTGGCGCGGCGGTATTTGCTGGATAGTGACCAGCCAATTATTGACAGCCCAGAAAAAGCGGTTGAGTTGCTGTCTGACATTCGCGACAAAAAGCAGGAATATTTTGTCTGCTTGACGCTGGATGGCGCGAATCGTTTGATTACTAAACGGGTAGTGACCATTGGTACGCTGACCGCCAGCCTGGTACACCCGCGCGAGGTTTTCGCCGACGCCATTGCCGACCGTGCGGCCAGCATCATCGTGGCGCATAATCATCCGAGCGGGAGCTTGGAGGCGAGTCAGGCTGATAAAGATGTCACGAACAGGCTGGCGGAAGCGGGGAAACTACTTGGCATTACGCTTAATGATCATATTATTGTCACGAAAACTAGCTACAAGGGCCTGATACATTCACAGTAAACGACCCCCGAATCTGATATAATTACACGTATGAATATGAGGGATCTTGAAAGGCAGCTATGGGCTACGGCGGATAAATTACGGGGCAACATCAGCTCGTCGGATTATAAATATGTCGTGTTGGGGCTGATTTTTCTAAAATATGTTTCAGATGCGTTTTCGGTGCGATATCAGGCAGCGATTGATGAGAATTATGATCCTGAGGACCGGGATTGGTATTTGGCGGAGAATGTTTTTTGGATTCCCAAGGAGGCTCGTTGGGAGCACCTGGTGGCGAGTGCCAAGCAGCCAGAAATTGGCGTACTAGTTGACAGCGCCATGGAGGCAATTGAACGCGACAATCCAAGTTTGAAGGGTGTTTTGCCGAAAAATTATGCTCGTGAAGCTCTAGATAAGCGTCGCTTGGGTGAACTCATCGATTTATTTACAAATATCAAATTTGATACTGCCAGTTCCAAAGATTTGCTTGGTCAAGTCTACGAATACTTTATGGGTATGTTTGCTGATAGTGAGGGTAAGCATGGCGGTGAATTCTACACGCCGCGCTCCATCGTTAAGCTGCTGGTAGAAATGCTTGAGCCATACAGCGGGCGTGTGTATGACCCGTGTTGCGGTAGCGGCGGTATGTTCGTCTGGAGTGAGAAGTTTGTCGAGGAGCACGCAGGCCGCGTTAGCGATATCGCGGTGTATGGCCAGGAACTGAACGAAACGACTTGGCGACTCGCTAAAATGAATATGGCAATTCGGGGAATTGACGCGAATATCAAACGCGGCGACACCCTGGTGGATGACCAGCTTCTCGACCTGAAAGCTGATTATATCTTGGCCAATCCGCCGTTTAACATTAGCGATTGGGGTCAAGAACACTTGCAGGCTGACCCGCGCTGGAAATATGGTCTACCGCCAAAGGGTAATGCTAACTTTGCCTGGATTCAACACATGATTTACCATTTGAGCCCGCGCGGTACGGCAGGCTTTGTGTTGGCAAATGGGAGCATGAGTAGCCAAACCGGTGGCGAAGGTGATATTCGCAAGCAATTAATACTCAATAATATGGTTGACACTATCGTCACATTGCCGAGTCAGTTGTTTTTTAATGTCGCTATACCATGCTGTCTGTGGTTTGTGTCGCGCAACCGGGCGAACCGCCACGGCAAAGTGCTGTTCATCGATGGGCGTAATTTGGGCAAGATGGTCACCCGTCGTAACCGTGAACTAACCGCAGAAGACATTGCTCGGGTGGCGAAGACATATCATGATTATAAAACCGCCAGTGCGGATTACACTGACCAGCCGGGTTTCTGTAAAGTCGCTAATCTAGAAGAAATCAAGCAGCATGAATATGTGTTGACACCCGGTCGTTACGTTGGTGTTGAAGAGGCCGAGGAAGACGATGAGCCGTTTGCCGAGAAATTTGCTAGGTTGACAGCCGAGCTTGAAGGGCAGTTTGCGAGGAGCCGCGAGCTAGAAAAATCTATCTCTATAAACCTAAAAAGAATAAAAGAATCATATAAAAATGACTAACAGTACAGTATTAAAAGATAGTCTAGCAGAAGCAATTGTTTCGGACGAGATTCAGCTTGGTGGAGACGGAGTTAAATCTATATTAAGTGCTTATTCGCCACAGGAATCAATCGCCGAATATATTTGGAATGGATTTGACGCAGGTGCAACTAGTATAGACATTAGCTACGAAGAAAATGAGTTAGGATCGTTAAGAAGTATTACTATAGCAGATAATGGAAGTGGAATACCTCAGGGTTTATTGTCTGTGAAGTTTAAGCCTTTTCATGAATCGGAAAAGGCGCTAAATAAGACAGACTCCAGGCATCATTCTTTGGTGCATGGCAAAAATGGAGTGGGTCGACTTACTTTTTTTACGTTTGCAAATATTGCACGATGGACAACGGTATATGAAAAAAGCAGTAAGCTTTATAAATATGATATAGAAATCAAGTCTGATGATTTGCATAGTTATACGGGTGCTCATTCGCCTGTTTCTGAAATACCATATGAGCAGGGGACGTCAACAAAGGTTACATTTGAGGGGATACGCGAGCTGTCTTCGGGTAACATTGAGACTACCGTAAAACAATACCTGTTACAGGAATTCTGTTGGTTTTTAGGATTGTTCAAAGATAAGATGTTCTCTATATCTATTAATGGTAGCCCTATTGACTATAGAGAAATGATAGCTGATGAAAGGGATGAGAAGATTATTCACGATGCAACATCAACTCGCTTTGATGTTAAGTATATTCAGTGGAAGAAAAAACTAAATAAAGAATTCTCGCGATATTATCTAATAGATTCAACTGGCAAGGAGAACTATAAATCTACAACCCTACTGAACAATAAAGGCGATAAATTTTATCACAGTGTATATATAAAAAGTGATTATTTTGACATGTTCTCATACGAGGATAAAATCAGTCATGACCAAAGCCCTCTACAAAATAAAGAGCAAAAGTTTAATAGTAAGCAAGACGAAGAATTTAAATATGTCATTTCCGAGATGAATGAATACCTGCGTCGTATGCGTAGTCCTCATCTCCAAAAGATGGCAGATGATCTCGTTGATCGGTATGAAAAAGATAATGTCATCCCTGAGGTCAATAATAGCTGGGAAATTCCCCGCAATAACGAACTAAAAGCTCTTATAAAAGGTATTTATCAGATCCAGCCAAAAATATTTGGTGAAAGTGCTTCAAATATAGAGCAGAAAAAGACTTTTGTACACCTTCTGAACGCACTTCTGGACTCGAACCAGCGTGATCAAGTGTACACTATAATTGATGCTGTTGTGCGGCTTGACGCTCAAGAGCAGAAGCAATTAGCGGATCTATTAAAGGTGAATAAATTAGATGCCATAATTCAAACCATTAAGATGATCCAAGATCGTTATGTTACAATTGATGCTCTAAAAGCGATAGTTTTTAGTAACGACTTCAATTCTCGCGAGGTTGATCATGTACAAAGAGTTTTGGATCATAATTTTTGGGTTTTTGGAGAGGAATATAACCTTGTTTCCAGTACTGAAGTTAAGTTTGAAAAAGCATTGTCAGAATATCTATATATATTGCATGGTGGCAAAAAACAAAGCGTGAGTATGGAATCACCAGATAAAAATAAGGAGATGGACTTATTCTTGTGTAGACAAAGTCTTGAGAATAACCGAATCAATAATTTAGTAATAGAGCTTAAGAGACCTTCTGTTTTGCTTGGAGAGGACGAAGTGTCTCAAATTAAGAGATATCAGCGAACAATATTCTCAGATCCTCGATTTAATGGTGATAATACTTACTGGGATTTTATGCTTATTGGTAATAGATATGATACATCAGGCTATATAGAGGGTGAAATCGACACCAATAAAGGGCATGGGGAAAAAGAAAAAGGGTTAATATTTTCAAAGGATAATTGTAAAATCTACGTCAGAAAGTGGAGTGATATATTTGCAGACGTTGAGTGTAGGCATAACTTTCTTGAAGATAAATTAAAAACTGAACGCGACAGACTCGCGTCTGATTATGCGAACGCGGACGAGGCTACCGAAAGGGCAATAAAAAAATGACAAAAATGATCCTACTTGGTGAGGTTGCAGAGATTATCAAAGGTATTTCATATAGAAGTGCCGATTATTCTAATTCAGAAAATGGAATTGCTTTTGTTAACCTAAAGTCTGTTGCTAGGGGCGGGGGATATAATGCTGATGGCATAAAATATTACGCAGGACAAATAAAGCCATCGCAATATGTTGAGCCTGGCGACATCCTGATAGCAAACACAGATCTTACCCAGAATCGTGAAATCATTGGTAGTCCTATAATTATGCCGAATATAGGCAGAAGTGCTTGTTTTTCGTTGGATCTGTCAAAAATAATAGCGACAGATACAGAAGTCGTCGATCCTAGGTACCTTTTTTATTATCTAAAGTCTCCAATTGCTCGAGAGTATATGCTAGCACATAGTAATGGAAGTACGGTAATGCACTTATCGGTCAAAGCGGTGCCTAATATGGAACTTAATCTGCCGCCACTCTACCAACAAAAGAAAATTGCCGATATCCTCAGCAGCCTTGATGAAAAAATCGAGCTCAACCGCCGCATGAACGAAACCCTCGAGCAGCTCGGCCAAACCCTATTTCGCCATTATTTTGTTGATAATCCTGAGGCGAGGAGCTGGGATAAAAAACCACTTGATGAAATAGCTAATTTCTTGAATGGTTTAGCTATGCAAAAATATCCAAAAATCAATGGACAACCAACTCTTCCTGTAATAAAAATTCGAGAGATGTCCAGTGGAATAACGGACTCTACTGATATCGCCAGTGCTAATATTCCGGAAGAGTATATCATACGCGATGGTGATTTGTTGTTCTCGTGGTCTGGTACGTTGATGGTTAGGTTTTGGAGTGGTGGAGATGGTGCGCTTAATCAACACCTGTTTAAAGTCACCTCAGATAAATATCCTGAATGGCTATATTACTATTGGACAAAATATCACCTAGATCAGTTTATATTAATTGCTAAATCAAAAGCTACAACTATGGGTCATATTCAACGAAAGCATCTAAAACAGGCTGAGGTTATAGTGCCGCCAAATATTGAAGAGATGACATCAGAATTTACGTCAGTAATTGACCAAATAAAAACTAATTTATTTGAGACTAATTCTCTCGTGAATATTCGTGACGCACTTTTACTAAAACTAATTTCTGGAGAGATTGAAGTATGACAGCAGAACTAAAAACGAACAAACTATCAGTATATCTTATAAAGGACGGAATTGAAGATATAGCAGACATCTTTGACGATCCGTCGTCAATTAAAAATATATCTATCGATGACGATGCTACGCTTTACTATAGTAATTCTAGGCCTAAGCCACCCAGTTGGCTTTATGACTTTTTTGGCAGGGAGATTGCTGATAATCTGGATTTTGATCTTTATACGGCATACGTTAGTGCTGTTTTAATTGTAAATGTAAAAATTCAAACAGCACAATATCGTAAGTTTGCGGTAGCATTTGGATTGGGAGGTTGGCAGTTGTTAAAGCCGGGTTGCTATGAAGAGAGGTTTGGTCTAATGACCACATTAAACTTAATAAAAGCTGACTCTATTCGCAGTATTGACAAGAGTAGTGTGGGGTTATTTCCAAAACAGGCCCGAGAGCAGGTTATTGTTGCTAGTGAGGCAGCAGATTTTGGTATAGATATAGAGCAGGATTTAGTACGCGCAGTTACTGGAAAATGCTTAAATCAAGACTACGGGTCAATAATAACGGGTAAAGATTCTCTTCATATATCAGCTAGAGTTAATATATCTAACCTTAACGATAAACTTCGTGCTTATTTTCTTGCTTCAAAGCTCAGTGTCTATAAAGATAATTTCGATTGGATTGATCAAGTAGCCGAAGTAAAAGACCCTATAAAAGTTAGCTCTTTAAATGATATTTTAATTAGTAAGCTAAACTCTGAAGAGCATGGCACTGTATGGCTAGCGATCCCTGAAATTATTGATTGGAGTGATGTCAAAGGGTTTTTATTTATTGGAGATGTGAATTCTTTTGGCGATGATTTAGATCTAGATAATCTACTTGATAGTTTGCATAGTCGTGGCAAAGAAGTTGACCTTGATACTCTAAAAAAGCAGAAAATTGCCGCACTCAACGATAGTAATAACCAGGAGTTTAGGAGATGGTCAGCTTGGTCTTGCGTCTATGCTGAGGTAAGGGATGAGCATAACGGGATTTATATACTTAATAATTCAAAGTGGTATTGTGTTGAAACAAACTTTGCTAAACTTATTAATCAAGAATATTTATCAATAGTGGAGGAAGAGGAAATTTTGCCGCCCTTTGCAATAGAGGATTCTTCTGAAAATTCGTACAACGAAAGAGTAGCACGTATTAATGGGTTGACGCTTATGGATGCAAAAAATATACCGTATGGAGGTGGACATAGTAAGATAGAGTTTTGTGATCTATTTGATTACAATAGTTCTCGTTTATACCATGTAAAAAAGTACGGCGGATCGTCTGTTTTAAGTCATTTATTCAATCAAGGGCTTGTGTCTGCGCAGCTCATGCTTAGTGATGAAAATTTCAGGAAATCAGTAAATGATATACTACCGCCTTCGGAGCAATTTGTCCCCGTAGGGCAGAAGCCAGACGCACGGAAATATGAGGTAATATTTAGTATTATTAGTGAATCATCTAACAAGCTAAACATACCTTTCTTTAGTAAGGTCGCCCTTAAGAACGTTAAGAGAAGTCTCGAGCTTTATGGCATTGGCAAGGTAAGGTTGATAAAAATCCAGAAAAGTAAAGGATAGAAATATGACTGAATCCCAAATCGAACAATACGCGCTTGATATCCTGGCTGATCTCGGCTGGCAGATTCTGCATGGACCGGACATTGGTCCTGATGGTGCTGTGGCTGAGCGTGAGCTGCGGCAGGTGGTGTTGCTGGAGCGGCTGCGAAGTGCTTTGGCGCGGCTCAATCCGCACATTCCAGAACCGGCCTTGAATGAAGCGATGCGGCGTTTGACGCAGATTAGTAAACCAAGCTTGATCGAGAATAATCACGATTTTCATCAATTGCTGGTAGCAGGCGTGCCGGTGCAATATCGCATGCCAAGTGGCGAAGTGAAACATGATATCGTGCGGGTGGTTGATTTTACCTCGCCAAAAAACAATGATTTTGCGGCGGTCAATCAGCTGACGGTTCTGCAGGGCGACTATAATCGCCGGCCGGATATTGTGCTGTTTGTGAATGGCTTGCCACTGGTGGTGATTGAACTAAAAAATGCGGCCGATACGAAGGCGGATTTGATAGCGGCGTATCAGCAAATCCAGACGTACAAGCGTGAGATTAGTGACCTATTTCGGTTTAATGAGCTGTGTGTCACCAGTGATGGACTAGAGGCAGAAATGGGCACGATCACCAGCCCGCTGGAACGAATGATGCCGTGGAAGACGATTGATGGCGAGAAAGAAGTTGGCAATGTGCCGATGTTGGAGGTGTTGCTGCGCGGTGCGTGTACGCCTGAGCGCTTGCTGGATATAGTGCAGAATTTTATCGTATTTGAGCGAGGTGATGGCGATAAATTAATCAAAAAAGTTGCCGCTTATCATCAATATTGGGTGGTGAATAAGGCACTTGATCGGACGCTGGCAGCTAGTAGTGAACGCGGTGACCAACGGGCTGGCGTGGTTTGGCATACGCAAGGGTCGGGCAAGAGCTTGAGTATGGTGTTTTATACTGGCAAGCTGATGAAGTCGCGCGATTTGCATAACCCAACCATCGTGGTGGTGACGGATCGTAATGATCTTGATGGTCAATTATTCGGTACGTTTAGCGCCTGTCGCGAGCTATTAGGAGAAGATCCGAAACAAGCTGATTCACGCAGTGAACTTAGGAAACTGTTGCAGCGCGAAGCGGGCGGAATTATCTTTACGACAATCCAAAAATTCTCGCCTGAGGATGAGGAGGACAGTCTGCCAGTCCTGACTGATCGACGCAATGTCATCGTGATGGCAGATGAGGCGCATCGTAGCCAATACGGTTTGAAGGCGCATGTTCGAGCCAGTGACGCCCAGCTGGTGTATGGTTATGCCAAGTATATGCGCGACGCTTTGCCGGGTGCGAGTTATATTGGCTTTACGGGTACGCCGATTGAAACGGATGATAAGTCAACGCCGGCGGTGTTTGGCGACTATATCGATATTTATGATGTCGAGCAGGCGGTGAAAGATGGTGCAACGGTGCCGATTTATTACGAGAGTCGGCTGGTTGATTTGAATATGGACGAGGCAACGCGACAGTGGCTGGATAAGGAAGTTGATGATTTGCTGGAGGGCGAAGAATTGAGCCGTCAGGATGCACTGAAGGCCGAGTATGCACAAAAAGAAGCTATCGTCGGTAATAGCGAGCGGCTGAATACTATCGCCTTGGATATCATTGAGCACTTTGAGGCTCGGCAAAGTGTGCTGAGCGGTAAAGGTATGATCGTGACGATGAGTCGCGGTATTGCGGCTGATTTGTATGAAAAAATTGTGGCGTATCGGCCGGATTGGCACAGTAATGATGACGCACGTGGTGTGATAAAGGTGATTATTACCGGTAGTGCCAGCGACCCTGACTATTTGCAGCCGCATATTCGTAATAAACAACGGGTAAAGGCGATCGAAAAGCGTATCAAAGATCCAAATGATCCGCTTGAATTGGTGATTGTGTGCGACATGTGGCTGACGGGATTTGATGTGCCGAATATGCACACCATGTACCTGGATAAACCGTTGAAGGGCCATAATTTGATGCAGGCAATTGCACGAGTCAACCGAGTGTTTCCGGGTAAAACTGGTGGTTTGGTGGTTGACTATCTGGGTGTGGCAGGGGCGCTGCGCGATGCTATCTCTGACTATACGCAAAGCGGTGGGCAGGGCGCACCACAGCTTGATATTACTGAGGCGGTGGCGCAGATGCAGATGCGCTATGAAGTGGTGCGCGATTTATTTGGTAGCTTTGATTATCAGCGATATTTTACCGCACCGACCGACCAACAGCTGCAAATTATTTTGGATGCAGAGGAATATATTTTAGGGTTGGAAGACGGTGCGAAGCGGTTGAAGCAGCACGTTTTGGAACTGAGTAAAGCCTTTGCACTGGTTATGCCGAGACCTGAGGCATTGAAAATTCGCGAGGAAGTGGCGCTGTTTCAGGCGGTGAAAGCTCGGCTGGAGAAAGTGTCCAGCTCGGTGGTGGTGACTGATGCCGAGTATCGCAGTGCGCTGAAACAAATTGTTGATAAAGCAATTGCGCCAGTTGGTGTGGTTGATGTGTTTGAGGCGGCGGGATTAGAAAAGCCGGAACTGTCAATTTTGAGCGATGAGTTCCTGGCAGAAATTCGTAACATGGAGCGCAAGAATTTGGCAGTGGAAGCTCTGCAAAAGCTGCTCGCTGATGAAATTAAACTACGATTTTCGAGAAATTATGCCAAGGATACGAAGTTCTCTGACTTGCTCAATCAAGCCGTGACGCGCTATAGAAACGGGACGATTGAGGCGGCGCAGGTGATCGAAGAGTTGATCAACATTGGACAGAAAATTCGCCAGACTGTCGAGAACGGAACGGTTGATGGTCTAAGCGAGGATGAGATTATATTTTACGATGCGCTGGTTGAAAATGGTAGTGCTCGTGAGGTGCTGGGTGACGCGCAACTTCGTGATATCGCAAAAGTATTGTTAGAGCAGGTGCGTCGTGATGCCACGATTGACTGGGCCGAGCGCAGGAATGTTCAGGCAAAACTGAAAGTTAACGTTAAGAAAACTTTGGCAAAATATGGCTATCCGCCAGATCAACAGGCATTGGCAACTGACATGGTATTAGAACAGGCCAAGCGCTATGGCAATGAGTGGAGTCAAAAACGCGCGGCGTATGACGCTGGCGGCGGAGCGAGCTTGCTCGATTAATTTATGGTTTTACAATAAACCCGCTTCGTCGATAGATAAAATCATCAACAGACAGCTGTTGACGCGGGAACGGTTTGGTTAACTCACGACGTTCAACGTATGTCTTTGTAACTTCGACGATCCATGAGCGACCAGATTTTTCAACCAGATAATAGCGTCTATCGCCTTTAAGTTGTCCAATGGCCTCGCCGGAAAAAGCCACATCAAGCGTTCCAGCTCCTACGAAAAAGTCGATGATTTTTTGCCACCACGTTAGTCGTCGGTAACGATTTAGCGATTCAATGTGGTCGGCGTCGGCAAATTTGTCTGCAACTGCCAGGTCGGATGCTGAATATCCTTTCATATCTGTCGGGTAGGCATCAAGATCAAGTGGTTCGCGTATGGCCGAAGCCAGTCCTGCTCGCGTGTAGTCAAGCAGCTCGTCTACGCTAGTGTTAAATAATTTTGCTAGTGCTTGCATATTGTCTATATCTGGAAAGCCCGCACCTCGTTCCCACTTAGCAACCGCTTGTCGTGTAACGTTGAGTCGATCGGCTAGTTGTTCTTGTGACCAACCAGTTTGTTGACGTAATTGTTTAAGCTTTTTGGCAAAAATCATTTGGCGCCCTTTCGTTTATTTTCTAACAGCATAGCGTAATTTTAGTGTCTTGGCGAGCAACTTTACGTTGCCTATTTGCAATACGTAAGGCTCGGCTTAAGGGGGTATAATAGGTTTAAAGGAAAGGTGATATGACAAAGCCGGTAAGATATTAACCATGAAAATCTCCGTCCACCTCAAGCCCAACTCTCGTCACCGCAAAGAAGTCGTGGTTGGTGATGATGGTTCGCTGACTATTTACACTAAGGCTCCAGCCATTGAAGGGCGAGCGAACGCGGCGGCGGTGAAGCTGCTGGCAAAGCATTTTAGCGTGGCGTCGTCAAAGGTAAAATTGATGCGCGGCGCGGCTTCGAAATATAAGGTGTTTGAGATAGATAAATAGAATAGTCGCCGCAATGAGTAGCCGCAACATCCAGCTACGATTCTACGGATATCCAGCCCCTGGCGCCATATTGCCGAGTAGTCCCTGCACGGTCACAAACGAATACCCCTGCTGCTTCAGTGAGCTGAGGATACACGGCACGGCATTAACGGAGGTTTGGTGAATGTCGTGCATCAAGATGATGGCTCCGGGGCGAGCGCCAGCGACGGCGCGCGAGCAGACAATGTCGCTGTTGCGGTCAGCCCAGTCACGGGTGTCGACCGACCACAAGATTGATGACATACCGCGTGCACGAATCTGTTCCAGGACAATGCCATTGACGGCGCCATAAGGCGGGCGCAAGATGCTCGGCTTGACGCCAGTGGCTTGTCTGATGGCCTCGTTGGTACGGTCAATTTCGCCGGCAATTTGGTCAATCGGCAGCTTTGGTAGCTCTGGGTGCGACCACGAATGATTACCCAGTTGATGGCCGTGCGCATGCATGCGCCGCAATACGTCGGCTTGCGCGGAAACTTTGCTGCCGATCAAGAAAAATGTCGCTTTAGCGCCATGCTGATCCAAAATATCCAATAGCTGCGCGGTGTACGGGCCTGGACCATCATCGAATGTCAGGGCAATCACTTTACCTCCAGAATTCGCGGCTGTCGGTGCGGCAGGCGCTGGCTTTGGCTCGGGCGGCTTGGGGATGTTAGCCAGCTTCCGGGCTGTCGGATTTTGCAGATATTTGGCAACGGCGGCGATCGGCACTTTGATCGTCATTTCGCCGTAGGCTGACGGTAAGAGCGACGCCTGTCCAATTGGCCAAGCCAAGGTGTTACCATCATCAGTGATGGTAAAGTTCGATAACGCCTTCTTGGTGATCATCTCATCAAGATTCGCTTCTGGTTGCTGGCGCTGCTTGATGGTTTGCGCGACGTCGTGCCGGGCAGCTGTCACGATTGCCTTGATGGCTTCCTCCGATTTCTCGGTCAAATTATCCAAGCCAATCACCTCGCCAGACTTCTTGTCAAACGTCCAAAAATGCGTCAGCGACACCGGATGCGCGCCGTGCATATCTTGTTTAATATTGACAATGATCGACAGAGCGGTCGAATTATTATGCGTAACTTGATAACTAATCGTCTCTGTCATTGGTCGGTCGAATGTCGGAGCGTTAGTGGCGGTGTGGCGGAAATCACCGTCAGCACGGTCGATTACTCGGGCGATGAGTTTGTTGATTTTGGAATTGCTGGTGATTGGATATTCAATTGAGACCTTTTCGCGTTTGGTGTCGCGCGTTACGAACTTGGAGCGGATGCCAGCATAGCGTGAATCGGTGAAATAGTACTTTTCATCTTCCAGAACGGTTGGGCGCTGGACGGGTGGTTGTATGGATTGGAGATAAAATAACGCCGCCATGGCGACTACCGCCAGCAAGAGTAGGATGGCGAATAAAACACTGCTCAGCCTGGATATACTGTAGGATGCCGTGTTGGTTTTTGCCTCACGACGAGGCTGAGTTAACGGTCGTTCTTTTGATGATTTTTGAGATTTCGTTTGCGTTTTTTTGGCAGACATTAGTTCACTCCACCAGCTTTCAAAATCGCCTTCAGCCCATTTTCACCACCAGCAAATCCACTGGCGACATAATCATTAATCACCATGTATGGCAGACCACTCACGCCAAGCGACAGAGCTTTTTGGGTGCTGTCATCAATCTCTTTTTGGTGAGGTTTTTTGGTCATACAATCAGTAAATGTTGCCTCATCCATGCCAATATTTTTAGCAGAAGCCAGGAAGTAGCCTAACGGCAGTGGTGGAATTTTTTGCGGTACGGCAACGTTTTTCACACCAATTCCTTTGTCAAAATAATCACGTTTGATGCGTGGCACGATGTCGTGTGTATATTGCCAATATTTGTCTTGGTCAGCGGCGCAAAAAGCAGCGTGAGCGCCAGTTTCTGTGTTGTCGGTAACTTCTTTGAGCAGCGTCACCACGCGGTGTTCGTAGCGAACTTTGCCTGATTTGAGATACTCATTTTTGAAGAAATCAGCGTTGGTGGCCGCTTCAACTTCGGCACAGAATGAGCAGAAATAATCAGTATAGTCAACGAATACGTGCTTGGCCTCAGTAGAGCCTTGCGACATCTTTTCGTTCCACGGCTTGCCGTCACCAATGTGGCGATTTGGCGGGCGATTGACAATACCATAAATAAATAGTGCTACAATTCCCGTGATCATAATCCCCAAGATGACCCAAATGAGTGCTATGCCGGCTGTTTTTTGTCGATTCATATGTCCCCCTGTTTTGCTAATTCGGTATACATAAAGGCGATTTGTCCAGACTTGTAGAGTGAAAAGAGGCTTAATAGCAGGGCTAGGATCAGCACGAGGGTGCTGGCGACAGTGGCGGCAGTGGCTGCGGCGGCGCCTGAGAAGAGAACGGCAACGAGCGGCAGAATGAGTGATGTGCCACAGGGCACGCAACCCAAACCGATAGCAGCAGCCACAGAGGCCAAGCCGCTAAGCCCGACTTGTCGAGTGACAGACTGTTCACTACGCTTATTTTTCTTGGCAGTGAAAATGACGACGGTAATTGACAGTCCTTGGAGGAGTGACAGCACAAGGAGCAACGCGCCGTTTAGCGAGCTGAAGCCCTGTTTGAATATATCAATAAACATGGTTCCCAAAAGGGCGGCCTTGTCCAGTATTGGCAGTCGTGACATCATCAGCGGGCCATAAAAATTGGTGTTGATGGCAAAGAAAATAATGAGTGCAAAGAGCAAAGATAAGGCAAGTGCCAGTAGTGCGTACTGTGGTAAACTGAGTATTTTACCAATTCCTAACACAGCTGATTTGATAGATCGCTGATTATTATACACTCGGCAAAATTGAACCATGCATCCATTATACGTCAAAATTGCATAATAGTATGCATTCTGGTGAAGTCTACCCGCGTTCGGGCGGTGGTCTACGGAATGAGGTATCTGTGATGGGGTGGATAATATGGCAAGAGAACGAATAGTTAGCTGTCAGCATAAACTATACACTGAGTGAATAAAACTATTGCAATAACTAAATATCGGGTGTATAGTAAGAGTATGAACGTTCAATATACCCTGTTAGGTTTTTTGGCAGAAGAGTCAAATTACGGCTATGAGTTAAAGAAAAAATATGACGGCTATTTTGGTAAGGATAAACCAATTTTAGCTGGTCAGATATATTCAACGTTGGCACGACTTAAGCGCGACAATAAGGTCAAGGAGATTGCTGATACCGGCGAATCGGGCGGACCAGACAGGGTTCGGTATGAAATTACTGATGAAGGTAAGCAAGAGTTGCAAGCCTGGCTGGAATCGCCAGAAGCGCCGTCGCCACAACTACAAGCGACGATGTATGTCAAAGCAGTGCTGGCTATTCTGAAGGATGGCGATGCGTCACCGTATTTGGACAACCAACGACAGGCGCATGTCCAGCGGATGCGCGAGCTGACAGTGCAGCGACGTGATAGCAACTTGTCAGACATGCTGCTGATCGACCACGCGCTGTATCATTTGGAGGCGGATTTACGCTGGATTGAATTAACTATTTCGCGGTTAACGCGGCTAAAGGAGGAAATTTTGCATGAGCAAACCAATAATTAGCGCTAAAAATATTACAAAGTCGTTCGGGCAAACGCAGGCGCTGCGCGGTGTTAGCTTGGATGTCGAGGCGGGCGAAGTACTGGCGATTATGGGTCCGTCGGGTTCTGGTAAGTCAACACTGCTACACAGCTTGGCAGCGATTACCAAAGTTGATGGCGGCGAGATCGACTTCGACGGCCAGCGGATTGATAAGATGGGTGACGATAAGCGCAGTCTGCTAAGGCGCACCAGCTTTGGTTTTGTCTTTCAGTTTGGACAGCTAGTGCCGGAGCTAACGGCGCTGGACAATGTAGCGTTGCCATTGCTGCTCAACGGCGTCAAGCGAAACGAGGCCTATCAAAAGGCGAAATCATGGCTGAATAAGGTTGAGTTGGCGAGTAAAGCCGACAGTATGCTTGGCGAGTTGTCGGGCGGACAAATGCAGCGGGTGGCGATCGCCCGGGCCATGGTGATTGAGCCGAAAGTGTTGTTTGCTGATGAGCCAACTGGTTCATTAGATAGCCTGAACTCAGAAAAGGTCATGGAGTTATTCATTAAAACTGCCAAAGAGCACGGCACGACAGTCATTATGGTGACGCACGAGCCGACGATTGCCGCCTACGCTGATCGGGAGATTATCGTCCGTGATGGGCAGATTTCTGGCGCCGAGGCGGCGGTAAATCCAATGCGGGTGAGGCTTAATAAAACTAATGCGAGGATTATCCGATGAGCGTTAGTTGGATGTTATTACAAAAGTCTGGCCGCCAGTCGTTCGCGCGTCTGGGTCTAACCACGGCGGCGGTGGCGCTGGGGATCGTGCTGGTGTGCTGCTTTACGGCTGGTATCAACGGGATAAAGGGGCGCACTAGTGGGCTAGCAATTAATACGGCGGCGTATCAGGCGGCTCGCGGTGCGGCTGAACAAAAACCGATTGAGGGTATTGAACCGCTGAAAATTGGCGGTACCTGGCGTGGTGATGCGTCGAAATGGCGCGGTCAGTCTATCCAGTCTTATTCAATGTACGGCACGGCTAAATCGCCGCAATTTGCCAAGCTAAAAACGCCGCGTCCTGGTGAATACTACTTATCAAAAGCGTTGGCCGATGCGGTTGCTCAGCATCCAGAGGACAATATCTTGGCACGTTTTGGTAAAAATACCAAATACCTTGGCGTAATTCCTAGCGAATATGTTGCCAGCCCGGATGCACTGATGATGGTACGTGGCGCGAGCGCCGAGGAAGTGGCCGAGAGCGATGCTTTTACCAAATCTCAGGGGCAGCCGTCATACTTTGCTGATGTCTATCGGACGGATACCAATGGATTGAAGTCGAACGCTGTATTTGATCCGGTAGCGATCATTGTATTTGGTGTCGGCGGGACGATTTTGCTGTTTCCGATTGTCATTTTCGTGTCAGTGGCGACGCAGCTGGGCGCAGCGCAACGTGAGAAACGCTATGCTGCTTTGCGGCTGATCGGCGCAACTAAGCGGCAGGTGGGACGGGTGTTGATGTTGGAATCGCTACTGGCGTCGGTGGTTGGCGTGATTATCGGGCTGGGCGCGTTTTGGCTGCTGCAAGCGCCTCTGCAGGATTTCAAGATGGACGGCATGCGGTTTAATCCTGGCGATTTGGCGTTAACCGGCATGCAATACGCGCTGATTATTGGTTTGACGCTGGGACTAACGATGTTTGTCAACTGGCGGCGGATGCGCCGGGCGCAGATTTCGCCGCTGGGTGTGTCGCGTTCGGTTGAAAAGGTGAAGAAATTGCGCGCTTGGCGGGCGCTGGTGCCGGCACTTGGTATCGCGTTCTTTGCATGGCTGTCGTCGAAGCCAGGGCGGGATTGGCTGGCGGCTAATAAAGAATCAGCTCTGCCGTCGGTACTATTGATGGCGGCGCTGCTGCTGGTGATGTTCGGCTTGATTCTGGCTGGCGGCTGGCTAACCAATAAGCTGTCGCTGTTGGCAGCTCGCTGGGCTAGTAACGCTTCAATGCTGATCGCTGGTAAGCGTACGGCGGTGCATTCGCGGACAATTTTCCGCAGCGTCAGCGGCGTGGTATTGGCGCTGTTTGCGGGCAGCTTTTATTTGACGGCGACCAGCGGTATCGAAGGCTTAAACGCTCAAGCTATCAAAGATAACGGCTTTTCGCAGCTAAAGCGCGGCACGGCAATTGTCATCGGCCGGTCGCTGCCAGGCGATATGGCGGAGCAGCTGCAGCAAAAATCGTACATCACGTCGGTGGCGACGATCTATCCGCGTGAGGATGGCGATGCAATTCGCTGCCAGGATTTGGCGAAGTATACCGAGCACGCTTGCCCGAATAATGCCCGGCCCGACCAATTCGCGCTGTTGAATTTTGATGCGCCAGTAGTCAAAAACGTGTCGCTAGTTAACGATAAGGTCGATACGAACGGCGCCAAAGAATATTTGGTGACATTGAAGTCAGACAATGACATCGAGAAATTGCGCACCTTGGTGACGGCGAAAGCTAGTCAGTACGATTTGACCTATGCGGTGAGCGGCACTGACTCTAAAAAGCCGCACATCAATCCGACGATTCGCGAGTTTGCCGACTTAGCCTATGTCGGTATCGGCGTGACGCTGTTCGTGGCGGTGGCAAGCTTGATCGTCTCGACGATTGGCGGGCTGATGGAACGTCGCCGCTCGCTATACACCTTGCGGCTCGGCGGTATGCGTCTCGCCCAGCTGAAGCGGTTGGTGATGGTTGAGTCGGCGGCGCCGCTGCTGATCACCTCGATTCTGTCGTGTAGCCTTGGCGTATGGACGGGGGCGGTGTTTACTAGCACATTCTCGACGACGCTGAAGCCGGTGTTAACACCAACGTACTTTGCCATCGTTGGTATCGGTCTGGCGGCGGCCATCATCGGTATTTACCTGATTCTGCCGATGGTTGATAAGCTGACGCGGGCAGAGGCTAATCAAACCGAGTAGCGTGTCTGTCTCAGCCCGAGAGCGATCTAACGAAAAGTGTTCCAGTTGATGGCTGGGGCACTTTTCATGTTATGAGCACAACCTTGAATGGCCTAAACCATACGGAAGCAGGTATCCGTGATTTATAAGAATGAAGGAATTATATTATTGAAACGTCACGCGGTCGTTGACGACACTGACCGTCACCGCCATGCCATCATGAATTCGCCCGTCAATTAGCTCTAGCGCCAGCGGATCAAGCACCCGTTTTTGTACCAAGCGTTTCAGCGGCCGAGCGCCAAAGGCCGGGTCGTAACCGTCGCGCGACAGCATGTCGCGGACGCTATCGTCAAACTCCAGCGTGATGTCGCGGCTGTCTTTGACTTGGCGAGCGACTTTGGTCAAATGAACATCGACAATTGCCCGCATCGCTTCTGGTCGAATGCGGTCAAAAATCACAATGTCATCAATTCTGTTGAGGAATTCCGGACGGAAGTGCTGCCTGAGCACCTCAAGCATTTGATTATCCAGTGCCGACAAATCGTCGCCAGAAAAGTCCATAATTGCTTGCGAGCCGACATTACTGGTCATGATGATGACCGTGTTCGAAAAATCGACTGTTCGCCCCTGGCCATCGGTCAGGCGGCCATCATCCAGCACCTGGAGGAGTACGTTAAAGACGTCGGCATGAGCCTTCTCGATTTCATCAAACAATACCACGCTGTAGGGGCGGCGGCGGACCGCTTCGGTGAGTTGGCCGCCTTGGTCATAGCCAACATAACCTGGCGGCGAGCCAATCAGGCGGGCCACGGAGTGGCGCTCCATGTACTCGC
Organism: Candidatus Nanosynbacter lyticus; assembly: GCF_030253515.1. NCBI lineage: Bacteria > Bacillati > Minisyncoccota > Nanosynbacteria > Nanosynbacterales > Nanosynbacteraceae > Nanosynbacter > Nanosynbacter lyticus. The sequence goes on along the minus strand of NZ_CP124549.1, from coordinate 759,312 downwards.
TCATATCGATGCGGATCATGGCGTGTTCGTCGTCAAATAATTCGCGGCACAGGCTGCGGGCTACCTCTGTTTTACCCACACCGGTGGGGCCGAGGAAGAGGAAGGAGCCGATTGGCCGGTTGGTATCACTGAGGCCGGCGCGCGAGCGGCGAATGGCGCTGGCCACGGCGGCGATGGCTTTGTCTTGACCAATCACTTGCGTGCTAATATGCTCCTCTAGTTTAGTCAATTTGCTGGATTCGGTCTCAATCAGCCGCTCCACCGGAATGCCCGTCCAGCGCGCCACCACGCTGGCGATGTCATCAGGTGTGACTTCTTCGCGCAGCAAGCGGTCAGCCGGCGGAATAGCCGCCAGTTCTTGGCGAGCGGCAGCCAGCTTTTTCTCCAACTCTGGTAGGTCGCCGTATTTGATGCGGCTGGCGGTGGCGAGATCCGCGTCGCGTTCGGCGATTTCCAGTTGTGAGCGCAGACTATCCATTTTTTCAGTAGCGGTATTGACGGTCTGGAGAATGTCTTTTTCGTGCTGCCATTTACTGTCAATCACCTCGGCTTGAGCCCGAAGGTCGGTGATTTGCTGATTGATTTCTTCTTTGCGGATCTTGGCGTGGTCAGATTTGTCTTTTTTCAGCGCGGCTTCTTCAATTTCCAGCTGCAAGCGGCGGTTATTCAGCCGATCGAGAGCAATCGGCACACTCTCCAGCTGCATCTTCAGGGCGCTGGTCGCTTCATCCAGGAGGTCAACGGCCTTATCAGGTAAAAAGCGATCAGGTAGATAGCGGGTGGACAGCCGCGCCGCCGCCACGATGGCATCGTCAGAAATTTTGACGCCGTGATGGACTTCGTACTTTTCCTTCAGTCCGCGCAAAATCGCCACCGTGTCATCAAAACTCGGCTCGCCGACATAGACTGGTTGAAAGCGCCGCTCTAGGGCTGCGTCTTTTTCGACATGCTGGCGATATTCCGCCAACGTCGTCGCACCAATCATATGGAGTTTACCGCGCGCCAGGGCGGGTTTGAGCATATTGCCGGCGTCCATGCTACCTTCGGTTTTGCCGGCACCGACCATGGTGTGAATTTCATCAACGAACAAAATAATTTCGCCGGCGGCTTCTTCAACTTCTTTCAAAATTGCTTTGAGGCGCTCTTCAAATTGGCCGCGAAAACTAGCGCCGGCTAACAAGCTAGAAATTTCCAAGGAAATCAGTCGCTTGTCCTTGAGTGACGCCGGTACGTCGCCTTTGACAATGCGCTGCGCGAGGGCCTCGACGATAGCGGTTTTACCGACGCCCGGCTCGCCGATCAGCACCGGGTTATTCTTGGTGCGCCGGCTGAGGATTTGCATAGTGCGGCGAATTTCCTCATCGCGCCCGATGACCGGGTCGAGCTTGCCTTCGCGTGCTAGCGCCGTGATATCGGTGCCGAATTTCTCCAGCGGCTGCTGTAATTCTTCTTGCATAGTTGGTGGCATAGGTCCTCCTTTGATTTTTTGGGCTTTTCTAAGTCCGTATTTATGTGCGCCGCGGCGAGAGACAGAGCGGGGATAATTGATATGATTATCATAGCAAATTAGCACTCTCAGTGCAAGAGTGCTAACTTAGTTTACTGATTGCTGAACTTGTCCTATACTGTCGGTATGAGTCGTTATATTTTGATGTCGATTCAAACCCGTTATGCCGAGAAAATTTTTCGTGGTGAGAAGCGATGGGAATTTCGTAAATCCTTGCCGCGCCACAGCAAAGATGATGAGCTAACCGTAGTCGTTTATTCGTCGGGGGGTGACCGGGCGGTTATCGGCGAATTTCGGGTTGGACGTGTCATGCGCTGCCCACTGGATGAGTTGATGCGGCTCACTGGGTATGATACGGATGAGCAAGCCGTGCAGTGGTTTTCGCGCTATTATGCGGGGCGGAAACAGTGTGGCGCGTTAGAGATACTGGCGTCGGTGCGCTACGACCAGCCAATTTCTTTATCACAGTTACGTCAGGTTCTGCCAGCATTTCGTCCGCCGCAAAACTTCAGGTATATTTGGCCTGATAGCGACCTAGCAGCACAGCTTAGTGAAATGAGCGCGATATGCCCAGATATTCTTTCCAAACTTTCAAAACCTCGTCACTAAATTCCGGCAAGAGCTGCTTCTCACTAATCAATTCTTTTATAAACTCATAATATTTTTGCTCTTTAGCGTGAATATCGCCAGAAAAGAACAGACCTAAGATTTCATCGTTATGTTTCTTGTCTAATTCCTTATATTTATCTGTCGATAACCGACCTGTTATTTGCGACTGGGCTAACTGCTCGATAAACCCGCGGTAGCATTTATATGCCGACCAATGTTCCTGGCGATACTGATACTTAACATAGCGCAACGAGCCCATTAACACATCCAGATAATTGTGCTGCTCATCTGATTCTGTCCATATTTTGCCGGATTCTTTGGCGGGCTGGTCTGTGTGGTTGTTTTGGAAAATTAATGTTGAATTTGGAAATAATTTAGTTTTATCAGGTAATAAAAAGCCGATGTCAATTTTATGAAACAAGCTCATGCCGCTTAGGAAAAATGAACGGGCAACTTCGTGATCACTCTGAGAAATAGTGTAGGCTGCAATGATGCCAAATTGGTCGTTAAGGATTTTGCGCGTATATGCCTCGGCAACTACTGGATAATCGGTTATGGCTGTAAGGTCAATGTCGGAAAATTGGTCATCATCAAATACAGCTCGCGAACCGAAAACATACAGCTCGTTAATGTATGGATTATGGTTCAGTGCTGCGAGTAGGTCTGGCGGGATGGTTACAGTGTGCATCTGATATAATAATACTAGAATCATAGCGAAAGGGGTACTTCATGAACATTCTCGTTACTGGCGGTGCTGGCTATATCGGCAGCCACACTATCATTGAACTGCTGGCGTCGGGTCACGGCGTAGTGGTGGTTGATAACTTATCAAATTCATCCGCCGAGAGTTTGCGGCGGGTTGAGGAGATTACCGGCCAGTCGGTGCCGTTTTATGAGTTTGACTTACGTGATCGGACGCGGCTGGCGGAGTTATTTAAGTCTGAGGCAATTGACGCAGCGATTCATTTTGCGGGCTTGAAAGCTGTCGGCGAGTCGGTGGAAAAGGCGCTGCTCTATTATCAGAACAATTTGGAGAGCACCTTGACGCTGCTGGATGTCATGCAGGAATTTGATGTGAAAAAGCTGGTCTTTTCTAGCTCGGCAACAGTGTACGGCGACCCGGCGCGGCTGCCGATTACCGAGGATATGCCGCTGTCGGCGACTAATCCGTACGGCCAAACCAAGCTGATGATCGAGCACATCCTCCGCGATGTGGCGGCAACCAGGCAGGGCTGGCAATTCACTTCACTGCGTTATTTCAATCCCGTTGGCGCCCATCCGAGCGGCCGCATTGGCGAAGATCCGTCGGGCATTCCGAATAATTTGCTGCCATTCGTATCGCAAGTGGCGGTCGGTAAGCGCGACCATTTGAGTGTGTTTGGCGATGATTATGACACGCCGGATGGCACGGGTGTGCGCGATTATATTCACGTGGTTGATCTAGCGCGGGCGCACGTGGCAGCGTTGGAACATTTGGGCGATCCGGATGAATATAAAGTGTATAACATCGGTACTGGCCGCGGTACGTCGGTGTTGGAGTTGGTGAAAGCGTTTGAAAAAGCGTCGGGCCAGGACGTTCCGTATCAAATCACGCCGCGCCGGCCTGGCGACATCGCCGCGTGCTATGCTGATCCGGGATTGGCAGAGGCAGAACTGGGCTGGCGGGCAGAATTGACGATTGAGGACGCTTGCCGCGATGCCTGGAATTGGCAGAGCGATAATCCGAACGGCTACGGCGCATAAAGGTGCTTGAATACGTATCTCAATCCGACGGGGCAACTCGTCGGATTTTTATATGGGCGAGACATGTATTATGAACTACTCAAGATCCGTCGCTCATAGTAGGTCGAGCGTTTGGCAAGTTCTGCATTGAGCTGGTCAATGCCGCCAAATTCTTCAACCAGCGTTTGACGATTCGAGAATAAATTAGTGCCTAGTCCCATACGGTCGCCATCCACTGTCACGCCCAGCGCCGCTAGGGTCGATGGATACATATCAAAGGTGGCGAATTGGCGGTTGGTGGCGCGAGCTGGCTGAACGGCGGGGTTGATGAAGGCATTATAAATGGTTCGTTGGTAGGGAGCGCCCGCAATCTTTTCTTCGTAATAGGGCGTCTGCATACCGAGGTGATCGCCGCTAATGATGATCGTAGTGTTGGCGTAAAATGGCTGTTGCTTAACCCAGTCAACGAAGGTGGCAATTTGTTTGGAAGCGCAGGAGTGGACGTTATCATACTTTGCTTCAAACTGCTGTTTGCAGATATCTTTGTCCATCCAGCCATCGGTGAAGTGCGTGTCAACGGTCAGCATTTGCAGGTTAAATGGCTTGTCGGACTTGCTGAGACGAGTGGCCTCGTCGCGGGCAAATTGAAAGAGCTTTTTGTCTTCGTAGCCCCACCATACCTTGTAATCCTGTGGGACTAAACCATGTTTTTGGGCGTAGGTAAGATCAATAATGTGATAATCGCCGTGTTGCTCCAGTAATTTATCGCGGCCGCCGAAGGCTTTGTTTGAGCCCATGAGGAATGATTGGTTGTAGCCAGCCTTTTCAAGCACCTGCCCGAGGGTATAAGCGCCCGGCAAGAATTTATTAAAATCACCCATACCGTTGCGGTCGCGGTCACCGAACACCCCGCCGTCTTTGAGTGGCACGCCAGCGGATTGAGCGGTCATGCCGGCTACCGTCCAGGTGGTGCCGTGTGCAGGCAGGGCGCCGCCGAGGCCTGAGGCTCGGTGTGAAAAAGAGGTATTAGTCAGTGCTAATTTTTCTAACTCCGGAATGACTGATTTGTCGCTCATGCCGCCATTGGCTTTGGCGGCGGGCGTATTTTCCAGCGACTCGACGTAGATATAAATTAAGTTGCGTTTGGTACTAGGAAACATCAATTTGACGCCGCGCGGATCGACATAATGCTGATCATAGATCTTTGACGACTGAGCGAGGGCGATGATATAGGCGGGGATGCTAAAACTTTGAATTAACAGCGCCAGGCTGATCATGAATAGGCCGCCTGCGTAATACGCTTGGTGGCGTAAGCGGAGCGGTTGTTTTTTCCAACGTAGTTTGAGGATGATTGGCAGTAGCAAAATGATGAGCAGCCCAATGACGTAGGGGATATTTTCCCAGACGGCTGAGGTAAAGCTGCTAGACTGCCCACCCGCCAGGCCGTTCTTGAAATAAAATAAAATCTCGTCAATCTTGGCGTCACGAAATTGCACAATTTTATAACGGCTAGCGACAAAGAAAACAGCGCTACATAGTAATAGCAAGACGATAGCCACGCGAATGATAATGCGGTTGTTGGCGCCGCGGCCAGACGGAGAGGTGCTCATAATGATATTATACAACGTTTGTCTGGGTACGTGGGCTGTTTGGGGGCTTATCATTTCTTTTCAAAGCGCGTATACTAAATAAGCATGAACAGAACGAAAGCGCATCATCGGGGGTTTGGTGTTAGTTGGTGGATAGGCCTGGGACTGTTTGTGGCGTTGATTGGCTTTATGGCGTTTGACATTTTGCAGCGCGAAGGCGGGTTTGGCAAGAGTGATGACGTATTGGTGATGGGTACCAATGCCGGGTTCAAGCCGTTTGAGTACAAGCAGGGTAATGAAGTTGTTGGGTTTGATGTTGATTTGGCGAAGGAAATTGCCCGCAGTATGAACAAGAAGCTAAAGATTGAAGACATGTCGTTTGACGGATTGCTGCCAGCATTGGAATCAGGGCAAATTGATATGGCGGTGGCTGGTATGTCGGTGACACCGGAGCGCGCCAAAAATGCGCTGTTTTCCGAGCCGTATTATTCCGCCTCGCAGCGGATCATTGTCAAAAAAGGTAGCCCCATTCGCAATAGGTATCAGCTGACGGGCAAGAAGATTGGTGTGCAGTTGGGTACGACGGGTGATACGCTGGCCAGGAAGATTGTCGGCGCTAAGGTGTCGCAATTTCCAACAGCACCAAGTGTATTGACGGAGTTAAATGCTGGCGGTGTCGAGGCAGTGATTTTGGATGATGCGCCGGCTGCCCAGTACACGACTGGTTTTCCAGACCTGGAGATTTTGCCAGGTGAATTATCAATCGAGCATTATGCAATTGCCATCAAAAATAATAACCATGACTTGCTAAAAAAAGTTAACCGAGTGTTGGCGGAGATGAAAAAAGACGGTCGGTACGACAATCTCGTCCGCAAACATTTTGGGCCGAGGGCACTTGAGTCGATGAAGAAAAAGGAGCTTGAATCGTGAATTTCCTGGAAGTGATTTTCGGCGATGGCCGGTGGCTGTATTTGTGGCACGGCCTAGAGGTGACCTTGGTGCTAACAGTTCTATCATTGCTCCTCGGTACAATCATTGGCCTCGTGGTAGCGCTGCTTCGTACCTCGACGATCAAACCGCTCAACTGGATTGGCAAGATTTATGTCGACATCATTCGGGGCACACCGCTTCTGGTCCAGCTGTTAATCATGTATTATGTCGTCTTTGGTTCATACCAGTTTATGCCAAAAATTGTGGTGGCGGCGATTGCCTTTGGTATCAACAGCGGCGCATACATCGGTGAGATTATCCGTGGTGGCATCGAAAGCGTTGACAAGGGGCAAATGGAAGCGGCTCGTTCGCTCGGTTTTAGCCGGTGGCAGGCTATGCGTTTGGTGATTTTGCCACAAGCGCTTAAAAATTCATTGCCAGCGCTGATCAGCGAATTTATCGCTCTGTTGAAAGAGACCTCAGTCGTCGGTTGGATTGGGCTGAATGACATCATGCGTGGCGCTGACAATATTCGGTTTCAAACGGCCACGGCATTTCAGTCATTGTTTGCTGCAGCGGTGATGTACTTGGCGTTGACCGCCATATTTACCCGTGTGATGACCCGAGTGGAGAGGAGACTAAAAGATGGCAGTGAATAAGGTGAATGAAGTGGCGCAACCGAGCATTGAGCACCCAGCAATTATCACGGTGGCTAACCTCAAAAAACAGTTTGGTAGTAACCGCGTGCTCAGGGATATTGATGTTGAAATTTATGAAGGCGAAGTGGTGGTGGTCGTTGGCTCAAGTGGCTCTGGTAAATCAACGTTTTTGCGCTGCTTGAATTTACTGGAGACGCCGACCGGCGGGCGCATTGTCATCGACGGCGTGGAAACGACAGCGCCAAAAGTCGATCTGAACGCTTTGCGCCAAAAAGTTGGCATGGTGTTTCAATCGTTCAATCTGTTCCCAAACTTGAGTGTGCTGGATAACATCAAACTAGCGCCGCGGAAACTGCGCAAACTGTCTGATCGGGCGGCGACGCGCCTGGCAAAGAAATTGCTGGCGGACGTGGGGCTGGCGGACAAAGCCAACGCCTTTCCTTCGCAGCTCTCAGGCGGGCAAAAGCAGCGCGTGGCTATCGCGAGAGCCCTCGCTATGGAGCCGGACATCATGTTGTTTGACGAGCCAACCTCAGCGCTTGATCCAGAGATGATTGGCGAAGTGTTGGACGTGATCCGTGAGGTTGCCGCCAAAGGTATGACCATGGTCATCGTCACGCATGAAATGAAGTTTGCGCGCGAAGTAGCCACCCGGATGATTTTCCTGGACAAGGGCGAGATTATCGAAAATGGTCCGCCGGAGCAGGTGATGGATCATCCGGTGACTGAGCGGGCACGGAAGTTTTTTGGCGTCAAGGATAAATAACAAGGAGGCCCAGATGAAACATGCCAAGCTAGCCAAACGCCAGAACAAATGGCTGTTTTTGACCATCGGTTTTGTTGGTATCATTGCCATCGTTATATGCGGCTGGTATATCTGGTCACGCTCGCACGTACCAGTGTCACCGCAGCCATCAGACGCTGCTCGCTTTAAGGCTGCGTATTCCCGCGTGGCCGATGACAATCGCTTCGTCTTTGCTTCGGCTGGTGAGGTTTTGGAGAAGTTTGAATCAGGTAGTGGCTTGATTTTCCTTGGCTTTCAGCAGTGCCCGTGGTGTCAGCAGTTGGCGCCAATTGTTGACGACGCCGCCAAGGCCGAAGGGTTGGACAAGATTTACTATCTCGATATTCGCCATGCCCGCGAAACCAATGACGCTACCTACAAAAAATTGGTTGAAACATTGAAGCCGCATCTCCGTACTGATGAGAACGGCCAACCGCGAGTGTATGTTCCTGATGTGACGGCGCTAAAGGACGGCCATATTGTTGGTCATTTCCTTCAGGAAACTACTGCTGATGGCGAAAAGGCCACAGCTGATACGTACTGGACACGTGAGCGCCGCACCCGAGCGGTCGAGCAGCTGAGGAAAATGATTCGGGCCATGCGGTAGTACGATATAGCTATTTTCAAAATAATAATTTTATGTTATAACACAAATATGGATACCGAGCGTGGAGCAGCATGTCGCCTTTTGGTTGAGACAACTAGAAGGCCGTTTTTGCCTGACATGTCAGAGCAAGTTGATCATATGTCCAGGGAGTTTTATCCAGAGCTTGATTTAGACAATAAACCATTGTTGTATGTTACACCGAACTTTCCCCCTGTCACTACAGCTGAGCCACACAGAGATTTATCACGTGAAGGCTCGTCTCGCAACGGAGCATTTACTGTAGATGTGAAAACAGTTAGTGGCTCCAAGGAAGATAACAGGGAAGCCCAGTGGTTCCAAGGACCGTTCGGCATGGATCATGACTCGATTCGATGAAAAAGCGGTCAACTTTGAGGGTCTTGCATGGCGTGAAATGAGCTCAGAGAATATCAAACAGCATTTAATGGATGCTCTTTTGGCATTATCTGCGTTGCATAAAATACATATTGCTCACAAGGATGCTTTTATGCGTAATCTTGTCCGGCTGTCGGGTTCTGACGGTGATAATTCTGCGACTCGCTATATTGACTTTGAATATGCGAGGAGTTTTCGTGATTATGTTGGGCAAGTTGATCACGGTGAGGATATTCTTCGTGCGCAAGGATATATCAATAGATCAGTTCAAGGTGACCTCCGGTCGTTACTTATTGATGCCATATCAGTTTTGGCGAATCAGCTCAACCAGTCTCCGGCCGATAGGTGGAAGCTATTAGAAAAATGTCTGGGCAGTTACCGAGAGGTGGTGTCTGCGAGTGAAAATTCACCCGCACTTAAGGGGGCGGCCGTTCATGCAATAACCACCCTACAGCGTGACTATATGTAGCAAATTATCCAAAAACTGACTATAGCAAAATCTTTGGTAAATAGTCTTGGTAGGATTGTTACAATTCGCTCATCATCTGAACATCAGTCGATTCATTAACCAGCCAGTTTAGGTCAACCTCTGTTAGGTAGCTCGGCAAAATCCGCGTAGTTTTTGGATCGACAAAGCCGCACTCCGCTACTTCCTCAACGCCGTGCGATGTTTGCTCCAGGTCAATGTGCTGGTAATCACGCCAGTTGGTGATGGCAAAGAAAAACTCGAGCTGCTCAGTAACGCCGTGTTTAGACGAGGGGTTGGTGTCGGTAAATTGTTGGATGAATAATAGCTTGCCAATGGTTGGCTTGACGCCAGTTTCCTCAATCATCTCGCGCGTTAGGCCATCCAGCAGACTCTCGCCAAGCTCCAAACCGCCGCCCGGTGCACACCAAAACTCTCGCCCCGTGCCGTTATTTGCGGTTAATTTCTGGCAAAAAATCTCGCCCTGATCGCTGATAATAATTCCGCGTACGTTAACTCGTCGCTGCATATAACCTCCTTTGCTTTTGTGATCGCCAGAGGTTCTAGGTGGTGAACATGCGCTTCAAATAATTTCATGGTCGGGGTGACTGGATTTGAACCAGCGACCTCACCGTCCCGAACGGTGCGCGCTACCGAGCTGCGCCACACCCCGACGCTGGAGATAGTATACTAAAAAATGACTCGAGAGGAAAGATGGCGACTGGAAATTTCACAGATGCTGACTTATTAGCCGGTGGGCTCGGTTAGCCCCGTCGAAGAATATCAAACACGCCGAATTTTCCCGTCAGCACAGCTTGGCTAATGATGTGCGGCGTGAGGGCAGCGATGAGCCCTTTTGGTTTGGTGTCGCTTGGTAAATCCAGTGTTGTGTCTAGCGCATACACGTAAAATTGATAGCGGTGCGTGCCAAACGGCGGCTGCGGTCCGCCCCAGCCAGGCCGACCCCAACTAGTAATCCCCTCGACGATGCCCGCGGGCAGTGACTCGCTAGAAATTTCAGCGGTTTTGCCCGGCAAATTCCAAACCGTCCAATGGTAAAATCCATCGCGCCCAGGCGCGTCAGGGTCGTGGCAAATGATCGCCAGACTTTTGGCGTCTGCCGGCACGTCGCTGATCTCGAGCGGCGGGCGTTGATTGCCGCCGAGCTTGGCGTAAACTTTTGGTATTTTAGCGTTTTCGGCGAAGGCTGGGCTGGTGATGTTCATGGTGTAATTTTAGCACGACGCGTAACCGGTCGAGAAGCTTATTCAGGTATATCTATTCTTGTTGCTTTCGGTACATATAGATCAAAATCTATACCAGTTTTCTGAATGATTTCATAGTAAGATGATATTGCTGGGTTGTAAGGTAACTCAATAACCCTTCCGTCATTAAACAGTTCTCCTTGACGGTAGATATTATGAACAAACGGCACATTTGGCTTTACTTTTCTCAGGCGATATAGTGCCGATTTATGGATTATTTTGTCATTTTTGACCACGTTAGGCTGCGTATGCCATTGACCCATAATACAAAGTGTCGGCAAGGAATCATCGATGCTACGAATATTTTCAACTAGTTGTTCTTCTCGCTCCTGCGGGCTTGGTAATATGACGGCGTCCTTGTCTAAAATGTCAAAGAATGTATCAATAAGAACTAACTCCTTAAGCTGGCCTTGCTGTAATAGAATTGCTATCGTTTTGATCATTTCAATGGATAAAATACTAGACTCAAAAAGATCTTCATCAACTAAGGAAAAATCATAAACCTTGGCCTTTACTGAATTGATGAAGTTTAGCACTGTGGGGCTAGCTTCGATAGCTAACCTTTGAGTGCCGAGTTTTCTAACTAGGGTATATACAATGTCGGCATTTTCTTTTATGCCGTGAATTTCTCCATATACAATCAAATTAGAATTTTGCAGGGCAAGCTGTACGAGGTCTAACTGTCTTATGTCTATTTGTTTTGGTAAAAAGGTTGTGATAGTTTTGTGGTTGTTCATATTGAAAAGTTATGCTTAGGATTATAAAGGCATAATAATCTAGTGGTAATCATTTGTCGATAATTCATATACTAACTATAATAAACAATATGAATAAAACCGACCGACTCCTCGCCAAATATCCCATCATTTCCGACCAAGTTGACGCCAAAGAGCTCGGCGTCTTGCTACGAGAATTGGAAAAGGTGCTGCAAAGCGGCGCGACTGGTAACATCGTCGAGTTTGGCTGTTATGTCGGCACGACGAGTTTGTTCATTCGGCGGCTGCTGGACGCCTATGATTTTACTGGTGAATTTCATGTTTACGATTCGTTTATGGGCTTGCCAGAAAAAACCCAAGCCGACGCCAGTGCTGCAGGTGAGCAGTTCAAGGCGGGTGAACTCTTGGCGCCGCGTAAAACCTTCGTCCAGAATTTCAAAAAGGCAGGACTAAAACTGCCGATCATTCACAAGGGTTGGTTTGCTGATTTTACCTCTGAGGACGTGCCAGAAAGCATCATCTTTGCCTTTTTTGACGGTGATTTTTATGAGTCAATTGCCGATTCGTTTCGTGTGTGTGACGGCAAATTTCAGGAAACGGTAACCATCATTGTTGATGATTACGCTAATGAAGCCTTGCCAGGCGCCGCACGGGCGGTTGATGAATGGCTGAAGTACCATCTGGCTCGGCTGATAGTCGAGGCATCCTTGGCGATCATTCGAGAATGAGGCATATTTGACGATAGCTAATTTTTCCTGCATAATAGTAAGAGCATGACAGCGTTTTTTACTACATTCTCCTCGTCATTTCAGCTGGCGATATCATTCTGGCCATTTGCTGCACTGCTCTTGACATTTCCGCTGCTCGTTGTACAGTATATGCGATTACGACGGCTAGTAGTCGGCAGGATGGTCATGGTGTATCTGGTTGTATTGTATGCACTGGGACTCGTGGCGTTTACGCTCTATCCGATGCCAGATAATCCAGCATGGTTCTGTGCGCATCATGCAGTCTCACCACAACTACATCCGCTCGCATCAATTATGGACATACAGGCTGAAGGGTTGCGGGCTGTTCTACAGGTAGTGATGAATATAGTCTTTTTTATGCCGTTCGGTATGTTTTTACGAGTGATGTACCCTGTACGCTGGTACATGGTTGTACTATTAGGACTCGTTCTATCACTAACGATTGAAGTGACCCAGCTAACGGGTGCGTTTGGCTTGTATCCATGTAGTTATAGGCTGTTTGATGTTGATGACTTGTTGCTCAATACCGGAGGCGCTTTGGTCGGCTATTGGTGTGGTCGGTTGCTGCCAGATCTGCGTAATGTAAAGCATGGCGAGACCGTGACAACACAGCCGGGCCTAGTGCGGCGATTAGTGGCGTTTATACTTGATGTGGTTGTGGTGCTTGTAGTGAGGACGTGTATCGGTATTATATTGTATATCACGATGCCGGGTTTAGCGGGAAATACTGTTGCGGGACTGTCATATGGTATTCTCGCTGGTGGTGAGTTAGTAGTCCAGCTGATCATGCCGCTCATGACGGGTGGGCAAACGATTGGCGGCTGGATGACGGGAATATCATTGGATGATCGTGAACGTTCTTGGCCTCATCGATTGACAATGTATCTGCTGCGATTGGGGTATATTGGCTTGTTCATGTATGGCATTATGCTGGGGCCTAGAGCCGGCATGCCTGTTGTCATTGGCTGGCTTGGGGTGACATTAGTTAGCTGGTGGCGATACCGGCGTTTGCCGTATACGATTATTGATGCAGTTTGGCCTTGTAGGCGGTAATTCACGCGGCTCGCTAAGCGACACTTGTGTTCTCGGGCGTATATGCTATATTGTTAGTATAACCATAAACAAAAAGGGGATGGGGGTATGGATCCATTACATATTACATCAGAAATTGGCCGACTCAAGGCGGTGCTGTTGCATCGTCCGGGCGAAGAATTAGAAAACTTAACACCAGACTACTTGACTGATCTGCTGTTTGACGACATTCCGTATTTGCAGGTCGCCCAAAAGGAGCATGATGCGTTTGCTGGGGTGCTGCGTGATCACGGTGTCGAGGTGTTGTATCTCGATCAGCTGGTGACCGAAGCGCTATATACTGATCAACTACGTGAGCAGTTTGTTGATGAAATGTTGGCAAATTCGAAGCAAGGGTCACGCCGCGTCACCAGGGTATTGCGCCAGTTCCTGCTGGACCTGCCAACGAACGCGATGGTGCGTAAAATTATGGCTGGTGTGCGCAAGGACGAGATCACGCTGCCGCCAGACCAGCACCAGCAGCTGCACAATATGATCGAGAAAAATCACTATCCATTCTATCTCGATCCGATGCCAAACCTGTACTTTACGCGTGACCCGGCTGCAACCATTGGTCATGGTCTGACGATCAACAAGATGCACTGGCCGGCGCGTCGTCGTGAGTCGCTATTCATGCGCTACATCATTGATCATCATCCACGGTTTGCTGGTAAGAATGTGCCGGTGTGGTATGATCGCCATGAAAAATTCTCGATCGAAGGTGGCGATGAGCTAGTGTTGAGCAGTGAAGTGATGGCCATCGGTGTATCGGAGCGCACCACGGCTGAGGCGATTGAAAAGATGGCAACCAAGCTGTTTGCTGGCTCTGGCTTTAAGAAAGTCGTTGCTATGGAGATTCCGAAGTCGCACGCTTTCATGCACCTGGACACGGTGTTTACGATGATTGATCGGGACAAGTTTACCATTCATCCAGAAATCCGCGATCGTGGCGGCAAGATGAATTGTTTCGTATTGGAAAAGGTTGAGGGTCAGCCGTTCCCGCGCATTACGCACGAGACGGATCTTGAACATGTCTTGCGAGTAGCCTTGGGCCTACCGAGCGTTACCCTGATCGAATGTGGCGGCGGCGATCCGATCGCAGCAGCCCGCGAGCAGTGGAACGACGGCTCGAACACCTTGGCAATTGCGCCGGGCGTAGTGGTGACCTATGACCGCAACTACGTCACTAACCAAAAATTGCGCGAGCACGGCGTTGAAGTTATAGAAGTCAGCGGTGCTGAGCTTGGCCGCGGCCGCGGCGGTCCGCGCTGTATGAGTATGCCGCTGGTACGGGAGGATGTATAAATGGCACAAAGTTTGAAGGGGCGATCATTCCTAACACTGGGTGATTTTACCGCGGGTGACATTCGGTTGCTACTAACGACGGCGAATGAATATAAGCGGATGAAGTACGCTGGTACGCCGCATCGGATTCATGAGGGCAAGAATATTGCGCTACTATTTGAGAAAACCTCGACGCGGACGCGCTGTGCCTTTACGGTGGCAGCCAACGACCTCGGTATTGCGCCGGAATATCTCGGTAAAGACGATATTCAGCTTGGCAAGAAAGAGACGGTCGAAGACACCGCCAAGGTGCTGGGCCGGATGTTTGATGGCATTGAGTTTCGCGGTTTTGCGCACAAAACGGTAGAAGATTTGGCGAAGCACGCCGGCGTGCCGGTGTGGAACGGATTGACTGATAAGTTCCATCCAACGCAGATTCTAGCCGACTTTATGACTATTGAGGAGCACCTTGGTCGGCTGCACGGTGTCAAGCTGGTGTTTGTCGGCGATGGCCGCAACAATATGGCCAATAGTTTACTGCTCGGCTCGGCCATCATGGGGCTGGATTTTCGGATTTTAGCGCCGCGTGAATTGTTCCCTGAGGAGGGCCTCGTCCATCACGCACATGAGCTGGCGCACCAGAATCACGGGCGGATTACTATCACTGATAATTTTGAGGAAGCCCTGCGCGGCGCCGATGTCATTTACACCGACGTTTGGGTGTCGATGGGCGAAGAGGATAAGTTCGCTGAGCGCATCAATCAGCTGCGTCACTTCCAGGTTAATCGTGACATGCTGAACCTCACCGGCAATCCTGAGGTCAAGTTCATGCACTGCCTGCCGGCCTTTCATGATGCATTGACCACGACCGGTCAGCACATCAGGGACGACTTCGGACTGGAGTCAATGGAGGTGACGGATGGCGTCTTCCGCTCACCAAATTCGATTGTCTTTGACCAGGCGGAAAATCGTATGCATACCATCAAGGCGGTTATCGCTTTGACGCTGTAGATGTCGTAATACAGGAGTAAAGGAGGCTCCGGACATGGTAGAAAAAATGAAAAAAATTAAGAAAAAGCTGCGCTCGCCCTCAGCCTTTACCGTGCTGTTTGTGGTGATTGCCTTGATGGCAGTCCTGACGTGGATTATCCCGTCTGGTGTGTACAACACAAAACCAGATCCAAATGATGCGGAAAAGACAGTGCGCATCGCTGGTACGTATAAACAGACTGATAAAGTCACTACTAAAAAAGCCGATGACGGCACCGAGACAACCACCGACTCCCGCCAAGGTTTGTGGGATGCAGCACTTGCGCCGATCAAGGGCATGAGTGAGAAGCTCGACGTCATCGTCTTTGTGTTGATCCTCGGCGGCTTTCTCGGGGTGACGATGAAAACTGGTGCGCTGGATGCGACGCTCGGTGCCATGCTGCGCAAGATGAAGGGCAAGGAGAAATGGCTTATCCCGATTCTCATGACGTTCTTCGCTATCGGTGGTACCACCTACGGTATGCAGGAAGAGGCGGTGGCCTTTTATGCGCTGGTGGTGCCGATCATGATGGCGGCTGGCTACAACGCTATGACCGCGGTGATGGTGATCGTGCTCGGTGGTGGTGTTGGTGTGCTTGGCTCGACCTTGAATCCATTTTCGACTGGTATTGCTGCCAAGTCGGCTGACGTGCCGCTCGGTAATGTGTTGGGTCTCCAATCAATAATTTTACTGCTCTGTTTGGTCGCGGCTATCGTGTTCACTATGCGATATGCCTCAAAGGTAAAAGCTGGTAAGTATAAAGATGATGTTCGGTATAAGCCAGCCACCACCGCACTTGATATGAGCAACGTGCCAGAGTTTACCGGTCCGCGTAAAGCAGTGATGGCGGTCTTTGGCGTCACCTTCCTATTGATGATCATCTCGCTTATCCCGTGGGGCAACTGGGGGATCACGCTGTTCGCTGATATCCATAAATGGTTTGCAGGGCTACCGGTCGTTGGTGCTATCTTGGGTCTTGATCATGTCTTGCCATTTGGTGAGTGGTACTTCAACGAAATCTCGACCCTGTTTCTGTTGTCAACCTTAGTTATCGCAGCGATTTATTATCGCCAATTCAAAAAAGAGGAAGTCTTCGTTGTTGACACCTTCCTGAAAGGTACAGCCGATCTACTGAGTGTGGCACTGATCATCGCAGTAGCAGCTGGTGTTGGCGTGGTGATGCAGAATGGTGCGATCCAAGACACGATCATTAGCTGGGGTGAATCTGCACTGAAGGGTGCGGGCAGTTTGGTTGGCGTTCTGGCCTACATTTTCTACTTGCCGATGAGCTTTATCATTCCGTCGTCATCAGGTCTAGCGGCAGCGACTATGCCAGTTATCGCGCCGGTGGCTGACCTAGTCGGCTCCAGCAAGGAGATCATCGTTGTCGCATTTGCAACAGCATCGGGTCTGTTGAATATGATGGCGCCAACCATTGCTTCGTTGATGGGCGGTCTGGCCCTAGCCGGCGTGTCGTACCGTGCATGGTTGAAGCGCTCAATGCCAATCATGGTGGTCTTTGCGATCATTAGCCTCGTAGCTATCATGGTATACGGAGCCATCGCCTAATGAATCAGCAGCGAACCATTGTCGTCGCGCTGGGAGGTAACGCCCTGCAAAAGCAGGGCGAGGCCTCGTCCCAAGCACAGCAGCGAGTGGCTGACGAGACAATCGCCCAGCTCCTGCCGCTGATTCAAGCTGGCCACCGCGTAGCCATTGTTCACGGCAATGGCCCGCAGGTCGGCAACATCGTCCTTCACGAGGAAGCGATTAACACCGAGGCGGTGCCGAGCTTACCGCTGGAGGATTCTGGTGCGATGAGCCAGGGCCTTATTGGTTTTTGGCTGCAGCAAGCGATCCACGATGCGCTGGCGACTCGCGGTGTACATGACAAGTATGCAGTGAGCATCGTTACCCAGACGGTGGTTGATCAAGCTGATCCGGCATTTCAACATCCGACCAAGCCAATTGGACCATTCTATTCAGAAGAAGAGGCCAAGAAGGTACAGGTCGAGCGTGGTTATACCGTGCGCGAGGACTCGGGCCGCGGCTGGCGGCGCGTCGTGCCATCACCAAAGCCTCAGGAAATTGTCGAGGCTCCCGTCATCAAGGCGCTGGTTGACGCCGGCGTGCTGGTGGTCTCGACTGGCGGCGGCGGCATCCCGGTACTGCGTGATGCATCGGGTCAATTGAGTGGCGTGGCGGCAGTGATCGACAAAGATTTTGGGGCGGCTAAGCTAGCGGATATGCTCGAGGCCGATACGCTGCTAATCCTGACGTCGGTTGATGCAGCTAAGGTCAATTTTGGTCAGCCGACAGAGCAGTCGCTTGGCGAAGTATCAGCCGAGGAGCTGCAGCAGCACATTGATGCTGGGCAGTTTGCGGCCGGCTCAATGCTACCGAAGACCCAAGCGGCACTGAGTTTTGTGGCTGGCGCTTCGGGCCGTACAGCGATCATTACCTCGCTGGAAAAAACTGCTGATGCTATCAACGGTACCGCTGGTACGCGCATCAAGAGTTAGCTTTCATACTAACACTCAAAACCACCAGCCGGATCGCTTGACTGGTGGTTTTTTGATGACGACCCTCATAGGCTTAGTGCCGTCTAATAGGTGCCAAAAACGTCTCAAATAGGCTATACTGAATACATGATAGAATATCTTCATTCAACAGGTGAGGCAATTGCGCCGATTCAGACACTGCGTAGCGGTAGTTGGCTGCGCTGTGAGCGACCGACCGAAGAGGAGGTGTCCGAGCTGCTGACGTTGGGGATGGACGAGGATATGATTAGTGACGCGCTTGACCCACACGAGGTGCCGCGTATTGAGTTTGATGATGAGTGGACGTACTTGATCGCCCGGCTGCCGGATACGGATGATGATTTTAATGATTTTACCACGCCAATTTTGTTCGGCATTCACAAAGAGTATGTGGTGACATTGTCGCGCGATAGCTTGGGTCGGCTGTGGCAGCCGTTTATCGATAAGACACGAGTGCGGACATCGCGGCGGATTGAACTGGTGGTGGCGATGATTGAGGCGGTATCAAGTCAGTACCAGCGGCGGGTGGCGACCATCAATCGTCAGATGCGGGCGGCGACTGACGATATTCACACCTTGCGGGCGCGTGATATCGTCACCCTGACCGAGTATGAGCGCAAGTTAAATGACTACCTGGATGCCTTGCTGCCGATGAACTGGGCAATTGAGCGGTTGATCGCCAATCGCAGCTTGCGACTCAAGGACGACGACAAGGATGACGTCGAAGATATTTCCATCGACCTCGAGCAGGTGATTAGCCGGTGTAAATCGCTGCTGCGAACCATCACCAATGTGCGTGATAGCTACCGGGCGGTGATGGATACCCGACTGAATGAGACGATTCGGTTGCTGACGGTGATCACGGTGGCGCTGACTATCCCGACGATGGTGGCCGGGCTGTATGGCATGAATGTGCCCTTGCCGGCCGCGGAGAGTCCGGTGACCTTTTGGGTGGTTATCGGCGGCAGTGCGCTGGCAGCGCTGGCGATTGGCTATTATTTTTTGAAGCGGCGCTAACGCTCCCTCGGGCGGGGTAGCGCTTGTGCTTATCATTATTTTCGGGTATAATAAAGCGACATGGACATCAAGAAACTGATTCACTTTTTTAAGGATAAATTAGCGCAGCTACCGGCTATGCGCGAGCTGCATGATCCTGAGAATTCGCGGTTCGTTGCCTGGTGGAGTGAGGTGATGGCGACCGGTGAGGAAATGGGCGATGCCTATATGCACCGAGTGATGCGGATTGAGTTCTTGCCGGCGATCGTTTCCGAGGGTGGGGATAATTCAGAGGAATTTGCTCAGGCCTATCAGCGCGGCATGGACGAGGCGGAGGCCTTGATGCGAGCAACCATTGAAGGCCTCGAAAACCTCCAACGCAAAGCCGAAGCCGCCAAGCGCAGTCCCAAGCATGCGCACGAAGTGGTCTCGCCCTACGTTGCTCTCAGCGACGATCAGGTCAAGCAAGTCACTCAGGCGATGCGCCTCGATCGGTATGATGGCCAGACGCAGCGGACGGTCAAGCGCCTCCTCGAGGAGCTCAAAAATGGTGGCACAAACAAGGATGCTATCGTTGACGCCGTAACGTGGCTGGCTGAGCAGCAGCCCGATACATTGGTGGCGTTTTTGCTAGCGGCAAGTCACGCGGCGTAATGCGGCGACTCGGTTAGGCGTGGGCGATCCCGCATCAGACGGGCCAGGCTTATTCTGCCAGTACGCCATATCCCAGCAGTCCATCGTAGCGCTTATCGCGGTTGACGAACACGCGGATGCGGTTCGCCTCATTGCCGCCGACGGTGGTCAAAACGCCGTCGTCATCCTTTAAGACGATGTTAGTGTGATCACCAAACACCGGCGAGCCACGATAAATTGCCACGTCGCCAGGACGCGGTTGATAGCCGGAATTAGCAGGCTTGAAGCGACCATTCGCCTCGTAATATTCACGCAAGGTAAACGTTCCCGGAATGCGCCAGCCGCCAGTGTGCGGATTCTTTAATGGCGCGCCCGCCTGCTGCATGATCCAGCTCACAAAATCGGCGCACCAGGCTTCACGGACGCCTTGGCTGAACTTGGTGCCAGCGGATTGTGCTTCGAACTCGGTTTTGGCGAGGCTGATAATTTTTTGCCGGGTCGGATGTAAATTTGTGGTATCAAGCTGCGGGAACGTCACCTCGCCGCGCGATGAATCAATGCTGCCAGCGGCTGCTAGCGAATGAAGTTTATGAGTAATTTTTGGCCAATACAGTGCACCGAGACTGATACAAACAGCCATTAGCGGTACTAGTACCAACGCGAACACGTACCGTTTCTTGAGGCGACTGTGCGGCCGCGTGATAGAGAGGTGGGGCTTCTTTGGCATGTGGTTAGTATAACGGCATCGTGTCGGTTTGGCTAGCCCTCTCGGGTTGCATACCCCACGCAGAGTGCTATAATAACTAACTAAAGATAGGCTGGCAGGGAGTCGTTCTATCACTAAGGTATGCAGTGCTGAAACAGAGCGCGGAAAGGAGTTTGTATGGCTCAACCCGAACCAATCATAACAGTTGACCAACTCGTCAAGACGTACGATGGCAAGAATGTCGTCGACAGCGTGTCGTTTGAGGTCAAGAAAGGCGAGATCTTCGGCATCCTCGGCCCGAATGGCGCTGGTAAGACGACGACGCTAGAAATGCTCGAGGCACTGAGGACGATTGATGGCGGCACGGCGACCATCGACGGGATTAACGTTGCCAAGCAGCCGAAGCACATTAAAAACATCATCGGCATTCAGCTGCAGTCGACAATGTTTTACGACAAGCTAACCTTGCGCGAACAACTGAAAATGTTTGCCAGTTTGTACGGACAAACGGTCGACGCTGACGCGCTGCTGGCCAAGGTGCAATTGACCGACAAAGCCAAAAGCTACGTCGAGCAACTCTCGGGCGGGCAAAAGCAGCGCTTCGCTATCGCTTCGACGCTGGTCAATAACCCGACGGTGTTGTTCCTCGACGAGCCGACGACTGGGCTGGATCCGCAGGCGCGCCGCAATCTCTGGGATTTGATCAAAGAGATTCGCGACGAAGGTATTACCATCGTGCTGACAACGCATTATATGGACGAGGCCGAGCTGCTGTGCGACCGCTTGGCGATTATGGACAATGGCAAGATTATCACCATTGATACGCCGCACAATCTGATCCAGCAACTATTGGCGCGCGGTTTCAAGAAAAAGCAAGTTGTCGAGCAGGCCAATTTGGAGGATGTATTTATTGATTTAACAGGAAAGGCGATTCGGGAGTAGTATGAAAAAATATTGGACTGGTGTATTTGGGCAAGTGCGCGCCCAGCAAAAACGTTTCATCCGCGATAAAATGTCGCTGTTCTTTACTTTCTTGTTTCCGTTGCTATTCTTGTTTATATTTGGCTCAATCTTTAAGGATCAATCAACCAGCTTTAATGTGGCGATTATCAATAATTCACAAACAGAATTTGCGAAAAATTTTGTCGATAGCGCCAAGGGAAACGCTAAAGATTCGGTTCTCAAGATCAAAGATGTCAAGGATATGGACGATGCCCGTGAGAAGCTCAAGCGCTCGGAGCTGAACGGCATCATTGAACTACCGAGTGGTTTTGGTGAAGTAAAGGGAGAGGGCAATAATGCCAAGCCAGCCGGTACGATCAATGTGCTGTACGGCAAGGGATCGGAGCAAACTGGTAGTGCGCTGACCGCAGTGATGGGTCAGGTTGCTGATGAGATCAATAAGCACCTGGGCCAGCCGGAAGCACCAATTAAAGCCGCCGGTAAAGCAGTTGGCGATGAGCAGTTGAAGTCGTTTGACTATACCTTTACAGGACTACTCGCCTTTAGCTTGATGAGCATGGGTATTTTCGGTTTGGCTAATCAAATGCCAGCTGAAAAGCAGCGCGGCTCTTACCGCCGACTGCGTGCGGCGCCGTTTACCTCGGGTCAGCTGATTATTTCTATGGCAATTCATTATGTCATCATCTCGCTGTTGAGCCTCGTCATGATGGTGATTGTCGGTACATTCGTATTCCAATTTAATATGCGTGGCGATTGGGGGCTCTTCGTCCTTATGGCGGTGCTGGCGGCCTTTATGATGGTGGGCCTAGGTCTATTAATTGGTGGCTGGGCAAAGAATGAAAACCAGTCGGCACCGTTAACCAACCTCGTGTCCTTCCCGATGATGTTCTTGTCTGGTGCATTTTTCCCGCTCTACATGTTCCCAGAATGGTTACGCGGTGCTTCTCAGTTCATCCCGATGACCCCGATTACGGAAGGATTTCGCTTGATCATGACTGAGCACGCCAGTTTGATCGAGGTCCTACCGCAACTTGGTGCCGTAACTGCGTGGATTCTCGTTGTTTACATTGCGGCGATCAAGCTATTTCGGTGGGAATAATCGAGTTAGGTAGTTTGAGGGTGGATGGTAGGATAGCTACCGCTCCTGCTCTTGTCCTGTTAATCCAGACTTAATTCTATGTGCTGCTAGCCACGCATCGAGTTCGGTGTAAAACTTCTCAGGATTACAACCAAAGAATTGATGTCGCAATCGCGACGAAATACGCTCATGTAGGGAATGTGGTTGGTAGATTCGCAGATGCTTGAGCGGTGCCATGGTTATCGTACTCGAAATTCCATCCCATTGAGCTATTGGTAAAATTGATACGAGTTTGTTATCAATTGATGGATCAATATTACAGACTGATCCATCAATAAATACACGAAGCATAATGTGTCGCTCGTTTCGACATTGACGTAGTTTAAGAATACGATCAGGTATTGGTAAATCCTGCCAATTAAATACGCCAATCAACAACTGGCTTGCTATGTCAACTTTTTGTAATTCTCGCTGTAAATACACGCATTTTTGGTAGCAGGACCACATCCCACTATTACCACTTGTTCCGTATGGCAAGTCGCGGATCTTCTCGAATAAGATAATTGCTTTTTGAATATTCATAAGGCGAATGGTTGGGCTAATGCGCAGAGTAATATTTTCATGGTGTATAATAACACATATGAAGTGGCTTGATGATATCGTAGATCAGTTTCGAAGTGTAGATAAAGAAGTACTCGTTTCCTCGGGTGCATCGCCGTCGGGCGTGTATCATGTGGGGCATTTGCGTGAAATTGTTATCGCTGATGCCGTAGTGCGGGCACTGAAGCGGGCAGGCATCCGGGCGCGCCACGTTCACGTTTCGGATAACCTGGACGCCTTTCGTAAAGTGCCGGTTAATCTGCCGGCCAGTTACGAGCAGTACCTCGGCATGCCGCTCTGCACGGTGCCATCACCAGATGATCGGTATGATTCGTGGGGAGATTTTTGCCTGAAGCCATTTTTAGAGAGCGCTGATAAAATTGGCGTCACCATGGACGTGGTCTATGCCAGCGATAAATATCGGAGCGGGTTTTTTGTGCCGGCCATTGAGCGCTCGTTGAGCCGCATTGACAAGGCCAAATCGGCCATCCAGGAAGTGTCGGGTCGGCAGCTGGATGATCAGTGGTCGCCAATCCAAATCATGGAGCATGGTCGGCTGAAAAATCGTCGGTTCATCAGCATGGATAGTGATGCTAAAACGATTACCTATCGTAGTCATGATGACTCGGAGCGCACGGTTCGGTACGATGACGGGCAGGTAAAGCTGGACTGGCGGTTGGACTGGCCGGGGCGGTGGTGGTTGCTCGGGGTTGATGTTGAGCCGTTTGGCCGTGATCACGCCACGAAGGGCGGCTCGTATGATACCGGCAAGCGGATTGCTCGCGAGGTTTATGACATTGAGGCGCCAGTACCGGTGCCGTATGATTTTATCAATCGCACCGGTGATACCAAAAAGATGAGCGCCAGCAAAGGCACCGGCGTGAACGCGCATGATGTCGTCGATATGTTGCCACCTGAGGTGGTGCGCTATTTCATGCTCCGGTATTCGCCGGCCAAGCGTCTGTATTTTGATGAGACCGATAGCCTGGTGCGGCTGGTTGACGACTTCGCGGCGATGAAGCAGCATCCGCAAAATGAGCTCGATGAACGGCTATTATTCTTGTGCACTGACGGGCTGAGTCATCCAGCGGTCAGCTCAATTCCATTCTCGCATCTGGTCATTTCATACCAAGCGGCGTTGTGCGACACGGTAAAAACAGTAGAGATTTTGCGGCGCAGTCCAGAATACGCCCGCATCGTCGATGAGGAAGAGGCAGTGATTATCACGGAACTAGGCTATGTCAGTCGGTGGCTGGAACAGTGGGCGCCCGAGTCATTGAAGTTTCGCCTAGCGGATGAGATACATCCCGATGAGTTTTCGCCAGAACAAAAAGAATACCTGCGGCGATTAGCTGACGATATCGCCGGGGCGCCGGCTGAGGCTGATGGTAATTGGTTTCATCAAGCAATTTACACCTACAAGGAAAGCGGTTTGCTGCCGCCGCGGGAACTATTCACCACCATCTACCGTGTGCTCATTGGCAAAGATTCCGGCCCGCGTGCTGGCTGGTTCTTGTCGATCCTGCCAAGAGACTGGCTGGTTGAGCGGCTGCGACTGGTTAAGTAAGAATTTTAGCGAGGCCGGGTTGGGGCGGATTCTGTCCGCCTGGTATTTCTTGACACCCGCCGCCCGTCCGGTGTAAAATACTACACTTGGGTGCGGGATGTAAATCGTACTAAGTAGTTGAGTTGGAGAGCTCTTACACTTTATGGGCTGCTGATACTTGAATAGCGTGAAAGGTAACAATGCTACACGAATTATCAATCAGAAATAAATTAATTGTCATGAGCGCGGTGATGAGCGCGCTGTTTTTGGTGGCGCTGGATCAGACGATTGTCTCGACGGCACTGGCGGCGATTGTCAAGGAGTTTAATAGCTTCTCATCGCTCGGCTTCATTGTGACCGCCTATATGTTGACCACCACAGTGACCGTACCGCTGGCTGGTAAGTTGAGCGACATGTATGGCCGCAAGCCGCTACTGCTCGCCGGAGTGAGTATCTTTACCATCGGCTCGCTACTGAGCGGCCTGGCGCCGACAGTCGAGTGGCTGATTGCGTGGCGGGCGCTGCAGGGCATCGGCGGCGGTATCATCACTGCGAACGCCTTTACCATTGTTGGCGACCTCTTTCCGCCAAAGGAACGTAGTAAATGGCAAGGACTGTTTGGTGCAGTCTTTGGGATGAGTTCAGTAGCCGGGCCGTTAATCGGTGGTTGGCTGACAGATGGTGTGTCGCTATTTGGCATGGTCAGTGATTGGCGCTGGACGTTCTTGATCAATGTGCCGATCGGGGTGATCGCTACCATACTCATCATTCGCTACTGCCCGCAGATCAAGCACGACCGCATGCACAAGCCCGATTACCTCGGTGCGCTGTTTATCACCATCGCTCTGGCGACGCTGGTGCTGGCGGTAGACAATACAGAGATGATCTTTAAGGGACTAATCGAGCGCGGTGTCAGCCTAGTGCTGATTCAGGGCGTGCTGCTGACGATATCAGTACTGGCGGCGCTGGGCTTTATTGTGATTGAGCGGCGAGCCAAACAGCCGATTCTGCCACTACGGTTCTTTGCCAATCGGACATATCGTTTGATCATGGCGGCGGCTGGCTTGTTTGGCGCGGCCTTTATGGGGGCAATTTTGTATCTAACACAGTTCAATCAGCAGGTGTTTGGCGCCACTGCCTCGCAGGCTGGGCTGATGCTGCTACCGATGGTAGCAGGCAGTATAACAAGCTCGATAACTATCGGTCGGCTGGTTGCTAAAACCGGTGCATATAAACGCTGGATAGTGGCCGGTTTTGGGCTAACGGCGGTCGGTGTCGCCGTGCTAACAATTCTACAGCCAGAATCGCCATATTGGCACGAAGCTGTCGTGGCGGTATTTGTTGGGCTTGGATTCGGCGCGGCGATGCCGATCTTGACCTTGGCGGTGCAGAATGAGTTTACGCAAAAAGACCTCGGTGCGGCGACCTCCAGTGTGCAGCTATTTCGTGGGCTGGGCTCGACAATTGGTGCGGCAGTGTTATCGGGCGTACTGACCGCTGGCATCCTAGCGCATGTTGGCGATCCGCATCAGCTGCCATATATTCAGAGTTTACAGCGCTCACCGGCTGCGCAGCAGATGCTGTCCGGTGAGCTGAACGCTGACGTACTGCTGCGGCTGAATGCCCAAAAAGAGACAATCGCCAAGGCGGCAGCTCAAGGGCTTAAGCGGCTACCAGCACCGGCCCAGGCCCAGGCAAAACAGCAGTTCAACCAGCAGCAGGATGAATTTACTAAAGTCATCCTCCATGCGTTTACCGATGGGCTGCATCAGGTATTCCTGATCAGTTCGGGGCTGATGGTTGTTGCGATGATTGCGGTAATGCCGGTCAGGGAAAAGCGACTGCGCGGCTAATTGCCAGAGAGGTGTTTTCTGGGGTATAATCTTTCTCATGACGGTGGGCTACTTTGAGCGGCGATGTATGGGTGATTCGTTGGGGCGAACGCATCAGTTTCATCGTGGCGTGTGGGCGCATGTCAGCGGCACGCTATGTCCAAGCGAACTCGCCGAGCAGTTTGGTCTCGATGAAAATATCGTCCGTGACGCGGCCGATCTGCGCGAGCTGCCGCGGATGGAATATAGTGGCGGTATTGAGTATGTTTTTGTACGGCTGCCGCTGGTTCGGGATGATACGGTCAAGACTGCGCCGCTACTGGCTGCGGTATCAAAAACCCAGTTTGTAACGATTAATCCTGCCAATAATTTCTCGCCGCAAGCCGCCGAGCCATTCCTCACGACCACGACCGACAAGCCTGGTGCGCTCCTCGCAGCAACTATCGCCTGTGCGGTGGCTGCGTATGAGCAGCAGATCCATGACCTCGCTAGTAATATCGCTGCCGCTAGGCACCGGCTGTCGCGCCACGAGGTGAAAAACGCTGACTTCATCGAGTTTGTGGCCATCGAAGATAGCCTCAATGAATTTCATTCGAGCCTCGAGGGCTTAGCGAGCGTGCTCGGCCAATTAGCGCTTAATCGCCGCGGTCTATTCACAGTGCGCGACCTTGAGGCGCTGGGTGATCTGGTGCTGCACGTCAAGCAATTACTGGTCATGGTTGCCGCCAACAGCCAGACCATCACCAGCATCCAGAACGCCTATTCAACCATTGCCAATAATGTCCTCAACCAGCGGATGAAAGTCTTGACCGCCATCACCATTCTCCTAGCGATCCCGAATGTGTTTTATGGTATGTATGGCATGAATATTACCTTGCCGTTTCAGGGCGAGGCGTGGGCCTATCCGGTGATTACCGGGTTTACGGTGCTGCTCATCGGCATTGTATATATCTTCGCCAAGCGGCTGCGCTTGTTTTGAGGCTGGTATCAGGGGTCAGATCAGGGGTAGACCTGGCTTGACGTTCGTATCAGTCTTTGTTATGATGGCTGATGTGTCTCGCGCCGAAGCATGTCGCTGCTTATCATAAAGTGGGCAATAAAGGTCGAAGCGCGTGAGGCTGCACTAGTACAAAGGAGTACGAAACACATGCCAATAGCAATCAATGTTGTGTCGACCAGTCGGCGCAAAAAGGTCGCAGTGGATGTGGTGCCTGCCAAATGGCAAACATACATAGCACAATAAGTGCGCCTGTCCTACAAAGGGACGGCATAAAAATCACCCCACAGGCACCGGGGTGATTTTTGCATTGGGTTTGTTTCGGTCAGTGGTTTTGGCTTGAGGTTAGCTTTTTGCTTTATCAACTGCGACGCCGGCTTTTTTCAGGGCGTCTTTGACGGCGTTTTCGATAGAGCTAGCGTCACCGAGGTTAAGCTTGTTGCCATTGATGAAAAAGGTTGGTGTGCCATCAATTTGTAACTGTCGCCCGACCGCCACGTCAAAGTCAATTTTCTTCGTGACAGCACCGGAGGCTAGGTCAGCATTGAATTTATCGACATTCAGGCCCAGCTGCTTGGCGTAGCCACTGAAGACGTCGGTGCGTTCTTTGGCGCGGGCATTACTCCATGCGCCTTGGTTGGTGTAGAGTAGATCGTGCATTTCCCAGAACTTACCCTGCAGCCCAGCTGCCTCGGCGACCGCCGCCGCCGCTCGGGCGTTTGGATGGAGCGACGGGATTGGATAATTACGAAAGACCAGCGCGACGTGATCCTTGTATTTCTCGGCTACGCGCTTGGCTTCTGGTGCGGCAGTGCGGCAGCCCGGGCACTGGTAGTCACCGTATTCAATCATCACAACTTTGCCATTAGTGTTGCCGATAGTGTGCTCACCGATGTCGCCAGTGCGTGCTTCGGCCGGCATAACGCGCAGGGCGGCGTCGCGCGAGATATCACTGACATTCAAGCGATTCTGTGTTGACAGATAAATCATACCGCCGACGACAGCCGCGACAACGATTGCAAAGATAGCCCAGGTTTTTCCGTTCATACTTCCTCCAAATTAACTCTGGCTATTATAGCATAAAAAGTATACAATGAACAGCATGAGCGATATTTTGCTAGGAATCCTGTATGTGGTGGTGCTGATATTGCTCGTAATGGTCATGGGCGTCCATCCGCAGGCCTCGTCACACAGTAAGTTCGAGCTGCAGCGGCGAGCACGTCGTGGTGATCAGGATGCGCAGCATCTGTTAAAGCGGCATGCGCTGATGCGGGATATTTTCTCATTGCAGCGGGTGATCGCAGCGGTGCTGCTGGTGACACTCAGTGTCATCGGTGTGGAGTTGTTTCATTGGCTACTGGGTATTATTATCTCGCTAGTGATCGCATTGGAGATAGGAGCAGTGGCGCGGATTTCATTATGGCAGCAATATTCTCAGCGGCTTTACGAGCGGTATGAGGGGCGAATTTTGGTGCTGATCGAGAAGTTTCCGACGTTATTTGCGATGATTCGCTCGGTGGCGCCAATGCCCAATGACGGCTATGATATTGAGTCGAAAGAAGAGCTCGTCACTATGGTCGAGCAGGCAGGTGAGGCGCTCAGTCGGGATGAGAAAAAGATGGTCATCGGCGTGCTGTCGTTTGATACGGTGCCGGTCAAGGAAGTGATGACGCCGCGTAGCGTGATTGATACGGTGGATCAGGACGAGGTATTGGGCCCACTGGTGCTGGACGCGCTGCACAAGACTGGGCATAGCCGCTTTCCGGTGACCAAGGGCGATATTGATCATGTGGTAGGGGTGCTATACATTCAGGATTTATTGACAATTAACCGTTCGTCGACGAGCAAGCGGGCACGAACCGTCATGGAGAAAAAGGTGTATTATATCCGCGAGGATCAGACATTGCAGCACGCGCTGGCGGCGTTTTTGCGAGTGCGGCATCACTTGTTCATCGTGGTGAATGAGTTTCGCGAGACGGTTGGTATCGTCAGCCTGGAGGATGTGATTGAGCGGATGCTGGGGCATAAGATCATTGACGAGTTTGATGCGCACGAGGATCTGCGGCGGGTGGCGCAGCGTAATCCACGCCATAACAATCGGACAAAACATGCCCGTGACGTCGCATAATCCGGCCGATATGCTATACTAGAACTAATGAATCCGAACCAGACTAACCCTGAGCCTGACTATACCCAGCCGGTTGCTTATGATTCTGACGGTCGGCCGTTGTATCATCATCCGCCGGCTGCCGCGACACCGCCACCGGTGACGACCGCGCCACCGATTGAGCCACAGCCAACCTCGCACGTTACCATCCAGCCAGAGATGATCGAGGGGCAAAACTTCAATCCACAGATTCGTGCCCAATACGCTAACGAACCAAATGTTGTTCATGCGGCGCGGCCGCTTGAGCCGATCGTTCCCGCAGTCAGCCCAGAGACTAAGGCGCGCCACGACCAGTCCGTTCGTGACTATCCGCAGCTCAATCTCAGCGAGGGCGAGTATGTCATCCTCGACATCAAGCGCCACCCGATCGGCATGGTTATCCCGACGGCCATCACCCTCCTGTTGGTCGTGGTGCTACTGGTATTTGCGGCCTCGTTCTCGTCGCTCACCGCTAATATTCCGCTGTTTCCGGCGGTGAATCCGGGGGCAGTGCTGGGTATTGCGCTGCTGCTCGTTGCCTTGGTGGTGCTTGGCGGCGCGATCACCCTGTGGGTGTATTTACAGAATCATTTTTTCATGACGAATGAAAGCGTCATCCAGGAAATCCAACAGAGCCTCTTCGTTCGGCACGAGCAGACAGTTAGCCTCGGTAGTATCGAGGACGCTAGCTTTTTCCAGGCTGGCATCGCCCAGACGATCTTTAACTACGGCACCATTCGCCTCAGTACTGAGGGTGAGGAGACGACTTATATTTTTCATTACGTGGCCAACCCCAAGCACCAGGTTGCCATCCTCAACAACGCCATTGAGGCCTTCAAAAACGGCCGGCCAGTCTGTTACGATTAGTTTGGCTACAATTTAGTTATTTGTGGCGGCTGTCTTTGACGAAATCTGCCTCGCCATCAAGCATGGCCCTGAGCGAATATGATTTGCATTTACCGCTTTGGCAATTAGTCGGCTCGTAGCGATAGGCGCTGCCATTATCGCCCAGCTTTTTACCACTCGGATCTGTGAGTAGCTCCTTATCCATGGTCGGTAGTGTCTCGTCGGTAATTTTTTCCGGATAGGAGCCGTGCTGCTTGTAATAGGCTTCTTCGAGGCTGTAATGCATGGCGTTAATGGCGGTTTTTTTCCGGTCGTTTTGATGCTCGCGTTGAATCGTCACCAGCTGGGTGAAGGCCACCGCTGTGGCTACGCCGAGAAATATAATTGCTACCAGCACCTCAATCACCGTAAAGCCTGCTTGTCGTTTCATGTTGTCCATTATAGCAAAGTTTCACTGCTCGTGGTAGGCGCTTGATTTATGGTATACTATACAGCATAAGATAACGGAGGGAGAGGTATGGCTAGCACAGCGAAAACCGATGACAAACATCAAACAGACGCCGCAACTGGCACAGCTCAGGCGCCAGAGAAAAAGATTGATGATGGGAAATTGAAAGCGCTGGGTCTGGCAATGGATCAGATCACCAAGCAGTTTGGTGACGGGTCAATCATGAAGCTCGGCGAGGCGCACAAAGTTGATGTTGAAGTGATCCCATCGGGTTCGCTGAGCCTCGATTTGGCGCTGGGTGGCGGTTACCCGAAGGGGCGCATCATTGAGATTTACGGTCCGGAGAGTTCGGGTAAGACAACTTTGACATTGCACGCCATCGCCGAAATCCAAAAGCAGGGCGGTACGGCAGCGTTCATCGATGCTGAGCACGCGCTCGACCCGGCCTACGCCAAGCGCCTAGGCGTGGATACCGAAAATCTGTTGGTATCGCAGCCAGACAACGGTGAGCAGGCGCTGGAAATTACTGAAACCTTGGTACGCTCAAACGCGGTGGATCTGATTGTGGTTGACTCGGTGGCGGCGCTGACGCCGCAAGCGGAAATTGACGGTGATATGGGTGATTCGCACATGGGGTTGCAGGCACGGCTGATGAGCCAGGCGCTGCGTAAATTGACTGGTATCATCAACAAATCGAAAGCCACGGTGATTTTCATTAACCAAATTCGCATGAAAATTGGTGTGATGTTTGGTAATCCTGAGACCACGACGGGCGGTAACGCGCTGAAGTTTTACGCTTCGCAGCGGGTGGATATTCGCCGGATTGGGCAGATCAAGGTTGGTGACGATATCCTCGGTAACCGCACCAAGATCAAGGTGGTGAAAAATAAGATTGCGCCGCCATTTCGCATCGCTGAGTTTGACATTATGTATAACGAAGGCATTAGTAAAACTGGTGATATTCTGGATTTGGCAGCCACGCACGGCATTGTTGAAAAATCTGGCGCCTTTTACAAATATAACGGCGAGACCATTGGTCAAGGCCGTGATAAAACTAAGTTGTATCTGAAAGAACATCCTGAGGTTCTGGCGGAAGTTGACCAGAAGGTTCGGGAGAAAGTAAAAGAAGGAGAAAACTAATGCGCGCAGCAGAAACCGCATATCCAGTCGAAAAACATATGGCATCAGTCAGCCTCGTCTTTGATGATAAGCAGAATGCGTATCTTCGAGAGCTGTCAGAAAAAATGAATCTTGACTTTGGTGAGTTTATCCCACACGTGACACTGATTAACGTGACCGAGCAGGACATGCCACGCCTCAAGTCGGCCGCTGTGGCACTACCTGTCCTCGATAAGTTGGTGCTTGACGGTGTTAATTTCTTACCAGACGAGGCTGGTAACTGTGTTTGGGTTGAGCTACGCACGCAGAAAAATGCCTGGATGGCTGAGGCGCGTCAGCAATTGCTCGCAGCGCTGGATGGTATTCACCCAGGGCTGGATGTTGATGGGTTCCGCCCGCACATCACGCTTGGTTGCGTCGAGGCCGGTACGCTGGACGACGTTAATATGAGCGCTATTCCAGGGCAACTACCGGTCATCACCGAGCCGCGTGCTGCTGCTTGCTACAACGGCGTGCATGGTAAGGTTGTCGAAGTAGTCGAGTAGCCTCTGCTAGTAGTTAGCCTAGCGGCTTCGCGGTATAATAGCTTCATGAAAATCACTGACATCTCTCTCCAAACTCGCGATAACAACCGCGTTAACGTGAGTGTTGATGGCAAATACCGCTTTAGCCTCGATGTCTTTCAGGTGGGCGAGCTCGGACTGAAGGTCGGGCGCGAATATACCGACGACGAATTGACAGCGCTAGAGGACGAGAGCCAGTTTGGTAAGTTGTACGCCCGGGCTATGGAGTATTGCTTGATGCGGCCGCGCTCGGTTAAAGAGCTGCGCGATTATCTGTGGCGTAAAACCAGGCCGACTAAGAAACGCTCGCCAAAGACTGGCAAAATTACTGAGCGTCCGGGTGTGAAGCCGGAAATTACCGAGCGGGTGCTGGCGCGGCTGATCGAGAAACAGTACCTCGACGATGAGAAGTTTGCCCGCTTTTGGTTGGAACATCGATTTATGCAAAAGGGCACTAGTGTTAGGCGGCTAAAATTAGAGTTAGCGCAAAAGGGGATTGACCGCGAGACGATAGAGCAACTAATCAGCGAAAATATCCGCTCTGATGACGAGGAACTGCAAAAAATTATCGCTAAAAAACGCCACAAATACGCTGGCGATCAGCAGAAATTTATGGCTTATCTAGCCCGTCAAGGATTTTCGTATGACGATATCCGGGTGGCGCTTGGTGGCAAGTCTGACGAATAGGCTGGCTACTTGTGATCAAGCGCTGCGGCCTAACTGCTCGCGCAGCCATCCGTCGATTGTTCCGGCACCCATACCGAGTACCAGCGCACCGCGTGCTCGCTGCTGCTCAATTACCTGCCACAGCACCTCATCCAACTGCGCGATATGCACCTTGTCCGTCGTGAATTGGCGCGTTAATTCCTCCGGCGTGAGCACCGGCAGGCTTGGGTCTTCGCGGGTCAAGTACGTCGGCAGCCAATATATCTCGCTGGCATGTGCAAAAATCTCATCAGTGTAGCGTTCACGAACCTCGTGCTGGCGAATATTTTGGTGCGGCTGGTAGACGAGCACCACGCGGTCATTTAGTTCATGAGCCAGCTGCAACGTGGCGGCAATCTCCGACGGATGGTGGCCATAGTCGGTGTAGAGATTGTCGGCCAGTTTTTCAAAGCGCCGGCCGGTGCCCGGAAAGGCATTGAGCGCCGCGATAATCGCCTCAGCCTCAATCTTAAGGGCAGCCGCCTCTCGCACCAGCATTACCGCCCGTGCTGCCAGCGTGCCGTTACGCCGGTTGTGTTCGCCAGCCAGCGTCATTTGTGGATCAGTCTGTTCAAGTACCGTTACATTGGCTGGAGTAAATACCTCCGCATCCTCTCGCCACGTGATCACCTGCGTCGACTGCTCGCCAAATTGCCGAAACGCCGCTCGGTAATCATCTGGCGTCGGAAAGGTGTCGGGATGGTCATAATCAACTGAGGTGATGAGGCTTAGCCACGGCGAAAAGTGGAGGAAATTGCGGTCAAATTCATCGCATTCATACACCAAAAACTGACTGGCCGGATCAAACCGACCGCTTGGGCCAAAACTAAGCGTCGAGCCAACCAGGTAGCTCACCGGCACGCCGAGTTGCTGCAACGTCCACACCAGCATGCCAGTCGTCGTCGTCTTGCCGTGCGTACCGGTGACGGCGATGAGCTTGAGCTGCTTGTCAGCGATAATCTGAGCGAGGAGCTCATCACGCTTGCTGGTGCGAATCCCCAGCTGCCTGGCCAGTGCCAACTCTGGATGATCCGCTGGCAGGGCCGCCGTATAGACAAACCAGTCAAAGGGCTCCCGCTGATGTTCGCTACGTAAAAACTCGCCTGACTGATCAAACGACACCGTGATGCCGGCTCGCCTGAGCGCCTCCGTCATCAAGCCGGCCGCTCGGTCAGAGCCACAGACCTCGTGCCCAGCGCTGATGGCCATTTCTGCTAGTGGCCCGATCGCCACGCCACCAATTCCCGAAAAATAAATTCTCATAGCGTCATTATACCACTGACGCCATCCCCGTGTCGCATTCACCCAGCATCTTTGGTATAATGGACTTGAGAAAGGTGGGGAATGGCAGATAAGCGAGGCACGCGTCGGGCGATCCGGCGGCTAGAAGAAATCAAGACATGGCAGCTGGTCATTTTGCTAGTGATGGCGTCGTTTATCAGTGCGACATTCCTCAGGCTAAATAATATCGGCATGATCGAGCGCCGTGACGCCGTCATCAATGCTGACAAGGAGGGCGACGAGGGCACGCTGGAGCGGCGGGTGTATGACTTGCAGCGCTATGTGGTCGCGCACATGAACGCCGATCCGGGACGCATCGCGCTGGAGCACTCATACAAGCGGGCCTACGAGGCGGCCTGGAAAGAATTTGAGTCAAAGTCAGCCTCTCGTTCCAGCAACGACACGGTCGCCAAAGTTCGCCAAGTATGCGACGCTCGAGCACAGGCTGGTGGTTGGGGGCGATTTTATGCTACGGCCGACCCGCGCTACGTCAGCTGCATCAATGATGAATGGGCGAAGTACCCGGCCGCCTCGTCGCTTGACCTCAAATTTACGCCGCCATCCACTGCGCCGTATTATCAGACATTTGTACCGCCGCTCTGGTCATCGGACTTGGCGGGCTGGTCATTGGTGGTAACAGGGGTAATTATGCTGATTATCATTGCTCGGCTGGTGGCGTTAGCGGTATTGAAACTGCTGCTTCGGTATCGTCAAAAACCGCTTTAGGCTTGACAGGGGTTAACAGAGGCGCTAATCTAGAATAGTATAGTACTAACAGGAGGTATACGAATGGCTTATAAGCACACAAACTCAAAAGGCATTACATACTACTTGCATAAAACCGAAGTCACGCTGCGCGGTGGCAAAACGCAGACAATTTATTTTTTCGCCAAGGTTGAAAAGAACGCCAAGGGCGAGCCATGCGACTTGCCAGATGACCGGATCGTTACCGAAAACCCACGCAATGGCTTTTTGACGATCAAAAAGAAGAAATAAGCACTTGCATTATACACCTGGTTACCGGTACAATAGTATCAAACAAACAGGTGCCTCAAAGACTCTCGCTCATGCGGGAGTCTTTTTGTGGTGAAGCATTGAGGCACTGAGATAGTATTGCTTTTATAGGCAAAATGTGATATTTACTAATTATGAGTGAACTATCGCAGACTGGTGAGCGGGGCCGTGAATTGACCGCGGAGGAGTGGGAGAAGGTTGATGAACTTGTCGATAAAATGGGCTGGCCATATTATAAAGCGCGATTGGCACTTGGGCTTGAACCGCCGGCTGATCAGAACGCCCATGCGGTTGATGAGCGACTATCTGATCAGAATATCCCCGCGGATAAGAAACCGCAACCACAACCTCGGCGCCGTTATTTTGCAGCGTTTGATACACGTACGCAACAAGCCCATGAAGCATCAGGACAGGGTCCGTTAACCGAGGAACAAAAACAGACAAATAGGGACGGAATTGCAATGGCGCGCGCTGCCCTCGGGAAGGCACGAGCAGCTTGACGGTCGGTAGTGGGGGAATTGACGGCACTTCTCACTTGGCTGTTTTTACGGTATAATATCGCTCATGGGGGTGTAGCTCAGCGGTTAGAGCAGCGGGCTCATAACCTGTTGGTCGCTGGTTCGATCCCAGCCACCCCCACCAAAAGTGTCATGTTAGAACCTCCGGCCATTGGTCGGAGGTTTTTGGTTTTGTCAGGGGTCGTGACGCCACCCCTTCAAGCGCAACCACTTCCGGAAGTATCTTGGTAAAAGCATCTATGTGAGTTAAAATCGTCTCTAGGAGAATACATAAGTCGATGCACTTGAGAACAAACTTGCAGTGGGCGGAACGCCCGTTTGGTGAGCCAGAGCGCCCGTTTAGTCGAGAACGAAGTCTCGTGGCTGCGCTCGATGTTGAGTGGACAAAGAATTTCCGGGTTCGGGGAGCATCAAAACCGTTTTGCTACTCATGGGCCATCATTGACCTTGCACATGTTGATTCGTTGGAGGATCAGAGCCTACTTGAATTTGGGTTCAAGTCAGTCTATCTGGAATCGGAAGACGAGGTGCCGCGGCTTCTGGAGATGATCGAGTCAGATATCGCTTCCTCGCGGACATTGTCCGGCGTGACCTTTGCGGGCCACCAACTCTGTGCCGATTTGTCAGTACTGAAACGATCGTCGCCAATTGCAATGGGATGTCGGTGGCTGCGAGGCACTGCTATTGTCCGTCATGGAGGGTGGGGAGACATTGGTCTGGTTGACTGTCCCTACCGGACTTACGCCTAGTCTACTTGCGTCGAGGGGTAATGATGTAGGCAGCAATCATTGCTTGATCAAGGAGGTTTGTTGAGGCGGCTCTTGCAAGCGCTAGCGCTAGCGCATGTGGTGTTCCGCGCATCTCTGCAAGGATTTCTCGTCTTCTTTCCTCAACCACGCGCTTGACCCCTGGCGGCACTGGATCACCACGCAAGTTGTCAGGGATCGGGGGTAGTTCCTGTAACATTTCTTCGACAGTGGGAGCTTCTGTCATCTCAAAGCCATCCTCTTCTGGGCTTTTCATTAGTTTACTAACTAATGTTAAGCAGGTTGCGCATGCTCTTTTTCTGAGGATGCTCCTGCCTGAAGCTGCCGGCTCTTCATTCCTTGGTTCCTCCTAATTTTTAACCATTCATGCTACAATCAAGTATTATGACGGAGCATTTATATCCAGATCAGTCATCAGTACAAGAACAGCAGGTGGCGCCAGCAGACGGAGAGGTTGAGACAGTGGCATGCGAGTGGTGTGGGTGGTCTCTGTGCAATAGACAGCTCGGGAAGAGAGCCTTGAAAATGGACGCAGAGGAGGCGCCTAAAGTGCCAAAACGACGGTTTGAGACACCCGAGGAAATGCTACGCGATTTCTCTCGAAGAAACCCTGAAAGGGCGGCTCAGATTCGAAATAAATTCTCTCCCGCATGGGATCTTGGCGAACGGGAGCGTATTGGCGATGACTGGAATTTACCCACTATCGACGATAGGCTATGGGAAACATATCGTAAAAATCGTCTGAACGACCACTCATCTTGACTAACCCCACCCAACCCCTCATAATATAGCCATAACTTCTGATAAAACCAACATGAACATGCTGAAACTCAAACGATTTTGGTACCACGTGCGTCACGATTATTTGACGCTGAATAATGTTGTGGTTGCGGCGGCGGCGCTGATCGCGCTGAGTTGGGCGTGGGGGTCGATCGAGTCGATGCAGCGCAATTATGAACTGCAACAGATGGTCGATCAAAAAAAGTACCAGCTGACGGTCGAGAAATTGCGTACCGAGCTGCTAGCATACGAGTCAAAATATTATGAAAGTGACGAATACCTCGATCTCGCAGTGCGCCAGCGCCTGGGCCGTGGCTCGCCTGGCGAAAAGCTGCTGATCGTGCCGTCAACCGACGCGGCCAAGCAGCAACCGACTGCCCATAATACGCCGCAAAAGCAACCGACCAGTAACTTCCAGCAGTGGATTAATTTCCTCTTTGGTGCGCGGCGAACGAGTCAGAACTTGCAAAAATAATTCGTGTTTGCTAAGATGGACAATGTGCCGCGGGGTAGAGCAGCCTGGTAGCTCGTTTGGCTCATAACCAAAAGGTCGTAGGTTCAAATCCTACCCCCGCAACCATGTTTATTGATTTTTCGGCCTCATGAGTTGAGGTCGTTTTTGTTTTTGATACATGTGAAGTCGTGGTGTAAATTGGCTGCGGTAGCCTACGTCTAGCCTTTTTGATCTGGCCGTGTTATATTAGGGCATTATGACAGAGCACTTTAATCCAGCGTCTCAACCTACCGATAAGTTGCCAGTAGACCACCAGTCGGA
The DNA here is from genome assembly GCF_030253515.1 of Candidatus Nanosynbacter lyticus. NCBI lineage: Bacteria > Bacillati > Minisyncoccota > Nanosynbacteria > Nanosynbacterales > Nanosynbacteraceae > Nanosynbacter > Nanosynbacter lyticus. The sequence continues at coordinate 721,078 of NZ_CP124549.1, read as the reverse complement.
GGATAAGACGAATAGAGAGATGGGCTCAAAAGAAAACACACGAGATGCAGTATGTAGGGGGGGCGGTCAGTGGTGCACGTGTGCAAAGGAGCTTGAGGAACTAGCAAGAGAGGCGGTCGAACAGCACACCCCGCCCGATATGCGGGATGACTCGCTGCTAGACCTGAAACAACCGTTAGCAATTCCGCCAGAAACAAGGTTTTGGTCACAAGATACTCCCGAAAAGAAACTGCGAGATGGCATGCGCGGTAAGGACGGCGAATTTATGGTTGCCAGAATGCACTGGATACTTAGCGGTCTCCATGATGCGCTTGAGGCACGTCGTAATGATGGCGAGCGGTAGCCATCAGAAGTTTCATGGAAACGTAAAATCTCGGGAGCGCCTAATCAGCTGCCAATTTCCCCGCCGCAATGCGCACGGCCTCTGACCAGGCAACGAAGCAGTTTGGTGTGCTCATCAGTTGTTTGGCGGTCAGGCCGTGGCGGATGGCGAGGCTGAGGCCGGTCATCAAGTCGCTAGCGCCCGGTGCAACGATGGTGGCGCCGAGCAGGACGCCTTTTTTGTCGCTGATCAATTTGACGAACCCACTGCGTCGGTCGGTGATGTTGCTGCGAGCGGTCAAGGTCAGTGGCGCAAGGGCAATACTTACTTTCAAATCGCGGCGCAGACAGTCGTCCTCGTCCAGTCCCGTCCGGGCTATCTGCGGGTCGGTGAAAGCGATCGTCAAGCGCGGCGTATCGTCAAGTGCAATAAAATTACGGTGTAACAGGTTGTGTGCAGCGGTGCGGCTATGGCTGAGGATGGTGTGTGTCTGCGCCTGAAGGTCGACGACACTACCGGCCGCAAAGATGTGTCGCGCCGAAGTTTGCATCGCTTCGCTGACTTGAATGCCATGTTCGGTATATGCCACGCCCGCATTTTCTAGGCCAATGTCGGTCGTCGGTAGGCGGTCGTCGGCGATGAGGATTTCATCAACACGCACTGAATGCTGCTGGCCGCCACGAGCGTAGGTGACGCGCTTTGCGATGCCGTCTTTCTGGACAGCGACCAGCTTTGTCTGAGTGAGGATGTTCATGCCACGTTGTGCCTTGGCATCAGCGGCGATCAGCTCGCCAACTTCTTGGTCAAACTCAGGCAAGATACGCCCAGCGGTCTCAGCGACATATACCTTGCTGCCAAAGGTCGAGAACAAATACGCCAGCTCCATCGCTGTCGTGCCAGAGCCGACAACGAACAGTGTTTTGGGCGGGCGTTTGAGCGAGAGGATGGTTTGCGGCGTGTGATGGGCCACTTCGTCGAGGCCCGGGATGTGATCATCGCGCCAGGTTGAGCCGCTAGCGATCAGGAATTTGCGCGCTGATAAGTGGCGGCGATTGACGGTGATCTCGTTGGGACTGAGAAAGTGGGCGCTGCCGGTAAAGACGCTGATGCCTTGTTTTTCGTAGTAACTGCGGTTGCCGCCGGTGCCGGTGCGCTTGATGGCGGTGTCTTTCCAGGCGAGCAGCGACGGATAATTATAGCCAACTGTGCTGGTGCGCAGGCCGAACTTGGCCGCTGTTTTGGCCTCGTGATAGACGTCAGCGGTATAGAGTAGGGCGCCAGTCGGAATGTCGCCCCAGTTTGGGGATTCGCCGCCAAAGGTACCGCGCTCAATGATGGCGACTTTCTTGCCAGCGCGCGCCAAGACAGTTGCGGCTGGTGAACCGCCAGCGCCGCTGCCGATAACAATTACATCATAGTCAAAAGTTGGTTTTTGTGCCATGTGCCCCCTACATGATCGTCTTATGGTGTTGATAAACAAATGCTGCGTCGGTGTGTAGTTTCTGCAGTAGCTGCGCCGCGCGGTGTCGGATGTCGTTTGTGGTAATTTCTGGTCGGGTCTCGCACCAACTCATCACGCCGAGGGTGACTGACTTGGCGATGTCATCGGCTTGGCCTTCGGGTGTGCGGATACTCAGGCAGGTCGCCATGATAGAGTGGTGGAGTTTTGTCGGATCAAACTCTTCGCTCGGTCGTTTACCACGCTTGACAACATCGATAGCTGGTCGGTTTGCATGCTTGCTTGACATTAAAAACCCCCGTAGCTGACGATGCCGAGCACTCGATCAACGAACAAAAAGCCACCCAAGATAATCAAGCTGCCGCCGGCTGCGAATTGCAAGAAACGTTTATGCGCCATCCGCCACTGTTGCAGATGGGCGAGGGAATGGCCGCTGCCGACCAACACTAAGACGACGACCAGTGATAGCAGTGATATGACGACGTAAAGGGCAATGGCGATGAGCCGCCACTCGGTTGATGGTAGTAGGATCGTCGCCAGCCCCGCCGCCGCCATTGGCCCGATGATGAACAGTAATTCGGCCACTACGCTCGCCATCCCGAGGCTAAAGGCCTCGGCGCTGTGACGCGTCGCTTTTGAGCGCTTTGATAGGTAGGTCGCGAAGCTGCGCGGCAGCCACAAGGCTGTGCCCTCACCCCGCCGGTAGTACACCGCCCAAGTCGCCACGCCCAGCCCAATCATCAGTCCGCAGATGATGGCCGCGATGAGTTGCTCGACCTGAGCAGCGTGATGAATGACCAGCGACAGATAGTAGACGATCGCTGATACCAAGAGCACGGTCAATACGAACACTCCACACACAAACCCATTCATCAGTCGCAACACTTTCCGGCGGGCGGTTTGCTTGCCGAGGGAATGGCCACTGAGCAAGGTCAAGACGCTGACGCTGAGCTGAAAACTAGCGTGGATCAGTGCCGAGAAGGCGACGATGGCGAGTGATGAAATGATAGCCGGGGTCATGTTTGTGTAAAATCCTCTCCCTCCAGTTTATCACAAGCGGTTTGCCGAGGGAAGACGATAGGTGATGTCGAGCGAGTGATTGTGTGAGCTGTCATACTATTGCACTTATGTCAAATCTGTGCTATAGTAAAGCCACGGTTTAACAAACACAGAAAGGCGACAATATGGATATCACTGAGCACGAGCTTGGGCAATTTTTAGACGCGGTCAATAACGACCAGCTGCGGACATGGCAGCGCCGGCGGACGTGCGAGGAGCTACGTTCGTTGGTGATGCGGCGACTGGAACTGCTGGACGAAGAAGGCGTGGAGCTGGTGGCCTAGTCGCCGGGGGCGAAACTTGCCTGGCCTTATTTGATGAGCAGTTGAGGCCCCGCCTGATGAGTAGGTTCTCGAGGCGGTTGAGATTTTGCGCCTCGTTTGGTACAATTGGTGACGTGTGGCACCGTAGCTCAGCTGGTTAGAGCGCAGGACTCATAAGCCTGAGGTCGGTGGTTCGGGTCCACCCGGTGCTACCAGAACTGTTTTTTATCCGCGGTCTGTATGGGCCGCGGTATTTTAATGTAGTGTGTGAGGAACATATTACCCTCCTTGTTGCAAGAGTTGACGATAGGATGATATACTTGTGAAAATAATATTGAGGAGGATACAGATAGCTATGAGCGAGATACCACTAACTACACCAAGGAAGGAATTACCGCCTCAGGGACGTGAGGAATGGGATGCTCTACGAGAGGTTAGAGTTTCGCCGGAAGAGGCTAAAATTATTAGCAAAGTGGCAGAGTATATTCTACGTCGTGCCAGTGATGCCGGTATGGAAAAAGCTGATTTTTTCAAAAACCCAGCCTTTAAGGGGTTAACAGAGAAACAAATTTCCTCAGCACTGGAGACTGCGGCGACACCTATTTTTGAGGTTGGTGATCGAGTTTATTGGTTGGGGCCCAGCGAAATCGAAGACATCAAACTAACTGACGTTTGAGTATTCTATGCTATTTCGTGTATCATCTGGGCGATTGCTCGGGCAAATCGCTCGTGACCTGCTGCTGTCCAGTGCAACCCGTCTACACCGGCCTCGGCATATGTGTTGGCGTCGAAAAACGCAACACCATGCTTGGCGGCATAAGTTCGGATTTTTTCAGGCAGTGCAGTTAGTGTCGCCACGGCTGTATCATCAAAGTGCCACGCCGATCGCGGTACGATTGCCTCGTTGAACAGCCCAGTAGGGTCTGGAATGAGCGGCGCAACCAGCAGCGGTGTGACGTCTGATTCGTGACAATACGTGACGTAGCGCGCCAGTGCCGTCACGATCGCCTCAACTGGTCGCTGGTGGCAAATCTGGGCATCGTTTGTTCCCAGCATGATGATGGCGATGTCGGGCTGATGACTGGCCAGGCACGGCGGAAAGTACATCCAGCCATTTCTCGACGGCTTGGCTGGGTTAGGATGATCAAGGTCAGTCCGGCCGACCGCCCAGCCCCTCCTCAATGACATAATATTGGCGTGTCTCATCCGCTAGCAGCGCCCCCAGTCGCCGTGGCCAGCGCACTGACTCGTCATATCGCGCGTTCGTATCGGGCCGCTGCCCAAAGGTGTTGGAATCACCAAAGCAGAGGATGGTTGTCTTGTGCATAGTGATTATTGTATCACGTAACTTTGCGCTGTGTGTCATAATATCCTCATGAGGCGACTGATTGCGGTATCGGGTGGAGTGGACAGTGTGGTGCTCCTCGACAGTGTAGTACGGCATGGGCAGGATGAGATAGCAGTGGCTCACTTTGATCATGGAATTCGGGCAGAATCGGCGGCTGATGCGCGGTTTGTGGCGGGGCTGGCGCGCCGGTATAAGGTGCCATATGTTACGAGGCGTGAGGAGTTAGGCGCGACAGCCAGTGAGGATACGGCACGTCAGCGGCGGTATCAATTTCTCTTTGACGCGGCGGCACGGTGGGGTGGACGGGTGACGACGGCCCATCACCAGGATGACGTGATTGAGACGATAGCGCTCAATCTGCAGCGTGGTACGCGCTGGCGGGGTTTGGCGGTGATGGGTGATCAGCGGATCGAGCGGCCGCTATTGGAATGGACGAAGCACGACATATATGACTACGCGCTGCGCCACCGGCTGGAATGGGTAGAGGACGCGACGAATCAATCAGACGCTTATCTACGTAATCAGCTGCGCCGACAGCTGCAAGCGAAATTGACCGACGAGCAGCGCGCAATACTTGGTCAGTTATGGCGCCAGCAGTGGCAGCTACACCGAGCAATTGACCGAGAGACATTGCGGCTGTCACCACGCCTCAGTAGTCGTTATTTTTGGACGCATATTCCGATTGAGCCAGCGTGTGAGCTACTCCACCGAGAGGTGCAGCGACTGACTGGTGTGTCGCTGCTCTCAGCACAGCTGGATCGACTGCTGATCGCCATCAAAACTGGCCGCGCAGGAACGGTGTGGCAGCCGGCCGGCGGTGTGCGGGTGAAATTATCCGTAGAAAGTGTTACAATAAAACGAGTGACTCGCTAGGACGAAAGAGAAAGGATTATGTGACGTATGGCAGGAAAGACGCCAAAGAATACTAAGAAAGGGGTCGGGCAGGTTGCTCGACTGGGGTTGTTTTGGGCAATCATTGTGTTTCTTGGGCTGGCAGTGTACGCGGCGCTGTCACCAAATAGCAATTTGAAGAATGTGGCGTTGACTGACGTAGTGCGCCGGGCAAATGCTGGAGAAATTGCCAAGATCGATATCCAGGGCAACGATCTGAAAATTACCCCCAAAGGCCAAAAACAGCCGACCGAGAAATCAGTCAAGGAATCCGGTAGTACGATTTATGAGCAAGGTTTGAACAAAGACGCCAAGGTTGAGATCAATGTTCTGCCGCCATCGCAAACCGGTGAGGTGCTGTGGAGTCTGACGGTGACGATCGTGCCGGTGGTGATCATCGTGATATTCTTCATGTTCATGATGCGCCAGGCGCAGGGGCAGAATAATCAAGCGATGGGCTTTGGTAAGTCAAAGGCACGGCTGTATGGCGAGGATAAAGAGAAAATTGTGTTTGAGGATATTGCTGGCAATGATAACGCCAAGCAGGATTTGCAAGAGGTTGTCGATTTCCTGAAGCACCCGAAAAAATACAAGGAGCTGGGTGCTAAGATTCCGAAGGGCGTCTTGCTAGTCGGTAATCCGGGTACCGGTAAAACTATGCTGGCACGGGCAGTGGCTGGTGAGGCAGGCGTGCCGTTCTTCTCGATTTCTGGTTCGGAGTTTGTGGAGATGTTCGTCGGCGTTGGGGCCAGCCGGGTGCGCGATCTCTTTTCTAAAGCTAAGAAAAATGCGCCGTGCATCATCTTTATCGACGAGATTGACGCGGTGGGCCGCAAGCGCGGCTCGGGTATGGGTGGCGGACACGATGAGCGCGAGCAGACCTTGAACCAGATTCTAGTGGAGATGGATGGCTTTGACGGCGACACTAATGTGATCGTGCTAGCGGCGACCAACCGAGCGGACGTGCTGGACCCAGCATTGCTGCGGCCGGGTCGGTTTGATCGGCGAGTGACAATTACCCTGCCGGAGCGCAAAGACCGCGAGGCGATTCTGAAAGTTCATTTCAAGAAAAAGCCAACCGACGAGACAGTTGACCTCGATAAATTGGCCGCCAAGACAGCTGGCTCATCGGGGGCGGATCTCGCTAATATCGCCAATGAAGCAGCAATTATCGCTGCACGCCGTAACAAGAAGAAAATTACCAACGAGGAGTTGACCGAGGCGTTCGAGCGGGTGGCTATCGGCCCAGAGCGCAAAGCCAAGGTGATGAACGACCATGAGAAGGAATTGACGGCGTATCATGAAGCTGGCCACGCCATCGTCGGTCATGTCTTGCCGGACTCCGACCCAGTTCACAAAGTGACGATCATTCCGCGCGGCGGCACCGGCGGTGTCACCTGGTTCTTGCCGCCAGAGGATAAGAGCTACACTAATGTTTATGAGTTCAAGGATATCTTGGCTCGGGCCATGGGCGGCCGAATTGCCGAGCAAATTATTTACGGTGATGATGGTATCACCACCGGTGCTGGCTCAGACCTGCGTAAAGCCACCGAGATTGCCCGTGATATGATCATCGAGCAGGGTATGGGTAAGGGCCTACGCGACCAAGTATTTCACGAAGACAACGGCGGGCTGATGTTTGATAAGATGACTCGCGAGCGGCCGTACTCGGATGAGACTGCTAAACTGATCGATCAGGAAGTGTCGCAGCTGATCACCGAGGCCAAACAACGGGCAATGCTGGTGCTCAAAGCCAATCGTCCGTTCCTCGATAAATTGGCTGAGGCGCTGCTCAAAGATGAGACATTAGAAGAAGCGGCGGTGGACGAGATTCTTTCGGGGACGAAACTGCCAAAGGAAGCAAAACTGCACGCATAAATTGGTATGGGGCGCGTTCGTAATGTTGTCAACAAGATCAATCAGCGGCTGACAGTCAAGTTAGCCGCCACGATTTTAGCGAGCTCGATGTTGCTGTCAAGCTTGCTGGGGCTGCTGCGCGATCGCTTTTTGAATGCGGCGTATTTTCCCAACGAGAAGGCTCACTTGGCTGGCTATCCAGTCGGGCTGGACGCCTATACGGCGGCGTTCATGGTGCCGGATTTCATGTTTGCGATTTTGGTGTCGGGGGCGCTGAGCGTTACCTTCATACCGGTATTTAACGAGCGCTGGATCAAGGGCAACAAGCAATCAGCCTGGCAAATTAGTTCGAGCATGATCAATCTCATGGCGCTGGTGACGCTGGTGACGAGCGTTCTAATCATCATTTTTGCTGATCCGCTGATGAAATATCTGATCGCGCCGGGGCTAAGCGAGGCTGGTCACGCATTGGCGGTCAGTATGATGCGAGTGATCGCGGTAAATCCGCTGATCTTTGCGGTGGCAGCGGTGATTGCTAGCATCCAGCAAGCGGTCGGTCGCTTCACCTTCTATGCGCTGGCGCCGATGCTGTACAATGTCGGGATTATCATCGGTACGTTGTGGTTCACCAACGGCATCAACCTGTTCGGCTGGCAAATTTTTGACGGCGGCATTATGGGCGTGGCGCTTGGCGTGGTGCTCGGATCGGTGCTGCAGCTCATCGTCAGTGCGGTCGGGCTAATCGGACTCGGTTTTGATTATGATTTCAAGATTTATTGGCGCAATCGCGGCTTTCGTAAAGTTTTGTCGCTGCTGCCGGCGCGCTCGATTGATCAGGGAATGGATTATGTGGTCAGCCTAGCCGAAGTTAACTTGGCGTCGCGGATGGGTGATGGTATTATTCGTCGTTATAATCAAGCATTGACACTACACATGATGCCGATCAACCTCATCGGCGTTGCTATTTCCAACGCTGCCTTTCCGCAGCTAACTGAACGCCTCGCCTCGGAGCGTCCGGATCTATTTCGTAGAGATCTGCGGTCATTCCTCAGGACGGTGATTTGGATGATTATCCCGATTTGTGTGGTGACGTTTTTCGCGCGTGGCTACGTGGTGCACTTTATCAATAATAACGGCGATCCGGTTATGGCGAACATTCTCGGTTGTCTGGTAATGGCAATTTTATTCAGGACGGTGTATCACATGGTGGCGCGCGGATTTTATGCACAGCAGGATACCAAGACACCGATGTATGTGTCGATTTTTGCGATTGTGTTGAATGTGGCGCTGGCCGTGATACTTGGCTACTATGCGAAGCTTGGCCCGTATGGCCTGGCATGGGCGCAGTCAATTGTCGCCTTTGTTGAGGTGGTGATTTTGTGCGTCATTTTAGGTCGGCGCATGCCACAGCTGTTTGACGCGACGTTTGTCAAAGCGGTCGCCAAGATGGCGTTAGCCGCGGTGCCACTAGCAGTGGCGTGCTACGTCAGCGTGTTAGTAATTCCGTTCCGGGCCTCAGACGATAGCTTTTTGGGGGCGCTGCCCAAGTTTGGGGCGATTACGATTTTCAATTTTGTCGTGTATGGCGCGCTGTCCAAGTGGCTAAAGTTGCCAGAGATCGACCCGGTCTTGGCGCGAATGAAACGTCTGCTGTTTTCGCGATTTGATATGAGTAAGTTGAGGCGCTGATGAAACCGCTGACCAGTATTCGTAATTTTTGCATCATTGCCCACATCGACCACGGCAAGTCGACGCTGGCGGATAGGATGATGGAGATGACGGGGACGGTGGAGAAGCGCGAGATGAAGTCGCAGCTGCTGGATAGTATGGATTTGGAACGTGAGAAGGGGATTACGATTAAGCTCGCGCCGGTGCGGATGAAGTATCACTACCGCCAGCCAGCGGCAATCACTTCCTCTCAATCGAATGTCGCAGGCAACGCCAGCGACAGGGCTATCGATTCATCGGAAGGATTGCCACTAGCTGGGTCTTACGACCTTAACCTCATCGACACACCTGGCCATGTCGATTTTAGCTATGAGGTGTCGCGTAGTTTGCAGGCCTGCGAAGGGGCGGTATTGGTGGTTGACGCTAGCCAGGGTATTCAGGCGCAGACGCTGGCGAATGTGTACTTGGCGATGGAGCAGGATTTGATAATTATCCCAGCGCTGAACAAAGTTGATTTGCCGGCTGCCGATGTGCCACGGGTGTCCAAGCAGGTGATTAATCTGCTGGGCTGCGATGAAAGCGAGATTATTCATATTTCCGCCAAAACCGGGCAGAATGTCGATCAAGTTTTGGCGGCGATCGTTGAGCGAATCCCGGCGCCGACTTCGCCACTGGCGGTCGAGCATCCTGATGTTGCGTTGGCTGATCTCCCAACTCGGGCGCTAATTTTTGATAGTTATTATGATGATTATCGCGGCGTGATTTTGTACGTGCGGCTGGTGGATGGTCAGATCAAAAAGGGTGAAGCGATTCATATGATGGCGACCAGTGCGAATGGGTTGGCATTGGAGGTTGGCCATCTCAGTCCCGGTATGATCCCCGACCCGTCGCTGGACACTGGCGAAATTGGCTACATCGTCACCAACCTGAAAACCACCCGTGAAGCGCGGGTGGGCGATACGGTGACGTTGAAGAAACCAAGAGCGTATACATGCCGCGTAGCCAGCTAACCCTCACCGATCAAGACTGGCATCACCTCCAGGTATTGTGGGAGTATCTTTGCGTTGAGAGTCGGCTGCCGGCGCGGGCGGATGCTATCGTGATCGGCGGTGCGGGAGCTATGATCGATAGTGCCGAGCGAGCGGCCGAGTTATATCATGCGGGCATTAGCTCATGGATTGTGGTGTCGGGATTTGCTAATCCCTATCATGGGGCGACAGAAACCGAAGCGACACTGCTGGGGCGACGACTCCAACGTTTGGCGGTGCCGAAATCGGCAATCCTGTTTGAACACCAAGCCGCTAATACCGGCGAAAATATCACTCGTTCGGCTCAGTTGCTGGCGGGGGCGGCGATTCAGGCTGAGGATATCATTTTAATCCATAAACCGTATATGACGCGTCGATTTTTGGCAACCGCCGAGGCTCAGTGGCCGCACCCGCGGCCGCGACTGTATGTGACTAGTCAGCCGACAACAGTAGAGGCATATTATCAGTTATATGAGGTAACCTATGGCAGTGCCGCCATGATGTTGACGTTGATGCTAGGCGATTATGAGCGAATAAAGAGCTATCCCGATAAGGGATTTTCAACGCCGCAGCCACCATCCACCTCGGCGGACACGGCTTGGCGGGCGCTCGTAGCGCGCGGTTTTTTGCCGAAGGCGCAGTGAGTTAAGAGTGAGTTGTCATTATTTATAAAATAAAATACTATAGCATTATGTATGGAGCAATTGGGGTGACTGAATATTCCGGAAAGGAAACACCGCTACCCGGCTACATCGTCACCAACCTAAAAACCACCCGTGAAGCGCGGGTGGGCGATACGGTGACGCTAAAGAAATATATGACGAAGGAGTGAGAGGGTGGTAAAACAAAGTAGTCGGCATATTTCGTATATCGGTAATATTATATGGCTGATGAGCTTTGGTTTGCTTGCCACGGCTTGCATTAGTATCGCAGTGTCACTGCCGATACCCTCAGCAAACGCTCCAGGTGTGCTAGCGTGGGTGCAGCAACATCAGGTCGTCTTGCAGGCGGCAGGTGAAATGCTAGCATGTGGAGCGTCGATATTGTTAGCTGTCGTCGTGGTTTTGTACTCTAAACTGAGGGGGCGATATCCTGTTGGCATGGGTATCGTGCTTGCTCTAGGTATCGTTGTGGCAATTGGTGCATTTCATGCGATGATGGCGCTCGGACGCCTCGTTTATCCGGTGAATGGATTGCCGATTACTCCAGAAATAAGTGTATTATCTGCGAGTCAACTGTTCGCAGGACTGCACTGGATGGCACTGGCGTTGGCTGCATTTGTTACTGCGGCAGGGATCATTACGAAATCTTGGATAGTTATATTAACGAGCGTGTGTGTTGCATTTCTAAAGATGGTCGGTACATACTATGCAGGTGAAGTCTCGGTACCGCTGACGGTGGTGTCGGAGGTGGTATTGTTTGGCTGGTCTATTGTGATGGTGGTGTGGCAGTTGAGTAAATTAGTGATAAGGAGTAAGCCATGAATCCACAAACAATTGGCCTAACTGAATTGCAAAAGCACCCCGCGGATACGTGTTGCGAAAAGGGCTGGGATAAAGTTTGGTCAATGTGGTCAGGTGGCCCATTTGACAAAAAGTAAGTGCTATACCATAATTAAGTTTACTATGATGCTAGCAGGTTTTTGTATGGGCTTTCTCAGTTTTAAGATCCAGAAGGATTGGCGGCGTGTCATCTAGCGAGGCGCTTGTTCTACCAGAAAGAATGGCGCAATATGTTGATGCCGGTCGATTGCGCGATAATTTTCATAACCATCCGGAGAGTCAGAGAGATTTATCAGAGGGTGAGCAGTTAGCTGTTCGGGAGATACGAGCACGTCTTGAGCGATTGCCACTTTTGCACTATACTAACTCAGGTGATTTCCCTGGGCGGTTCATGGAGATGGGGATACTGTCGAGCAGTCAGTTATCAGGCCGTAGAACTAATACATACAGGCTTGATTGCCACTTTGGTCTTGACCAGTTCGTATTTTCGAGCCTTTATCCGAGCAATGCCTGTTACTATGGCGCAAAAATGGTATTTATAGATCCACGGCTAAAAACAATCGACACCATGCTCGTCACGCCTCGTGACTTAAACGATACGGTGCCTACTGCCAAAACCGACCCAAATAACCTCAGTAAAGAAGATTGTAGAAAAATTGACGAGTATTTCGACTCGATGATGTTTGGGGCGGATTGGCTCGATATTCTTGCTCGTCAAGCGCTGGATTCATTTGTAGAGGAGATGCGGACATCTAGAGATAAGGGGGGAGAGGGTGTCGAAATGGCTCTTCTGCCACTAGGTTTTGATTTTTGCTATGGGGAGTGGAAGCATTATGGAGCAATTGATCCAGGAAATATTGTTGATACATATGATTGCTCTTTTCCTATATTGGAATATCCATGTGCCAACGATGATGTCATAAGCATGGCATGGCTACCGCATGGTTTTGTGTTCAGCAAGTACCGTCTACTAGATAAGAGCGCTGTGCCCAGCACGTGGCATGGTGTGCTTTCAAACTACGATATTGAAGGCGTAGACGTTAAGGATCTGCGTCAGTTTTGGAGGCATATTGGCGAGCTGGCGCTCTCATAAGTAATTTGTCGGTGAACCGTGATAATGTAAGCTATGGCGTGGCCTGATCGCTGAAAGAGAGTTGTAAAGCTTGCGGCCAACTAAGCTTTGCTTGACAATAATAGCTTATTTTTGTGTAGTCGGTGCTGTCGTATAATATCAGAAAGAAGGGATATGAAAAAGGCAGGATTATTTATGGTAGGTATCGTGATGGCTATTGTGCTGTCTTTTGGATGACAATGGTGAAGTCAAGTACGACACACGCAAATCCAGCAAACTATAGCAGAATATACAGGTCACGGGGCCGGTGTAAGATAGCCAGGACAAAGATGAACCGGTATACGGCGGTGATCCTTGGCTTTTCTCCCCTCGTCGTTGCTAGCTTCGGACGGGGGGTTTTTGTTTCCCCCGGTGCTGATAAGGTTTTCAAAGCGCTGAGCCTTGGCAGTGCGGATAGTAGAGAGTATCTTGGTCATAGGGGCTTTTATTTGACACCATTTTTTTGGTAAGTATACTGGGTTCAACAGTAACAATATGAGAGGGTATTTGAGAAGATTATGACGAAGAAAACAGGAAACATTATATCATTAGACGATTTTAAGTTTCTAGTTAAGCAGGCAGTCAAAGCACCGTCAGGGCACAATATTCAGCCTTGGAAATTCCGTCGCGACGGGTCAGTGGTGGAAATTCATCCTGATTTTGACAGGAAGCTACCAGTAGTCGACCCTGACAACAGGGAGCTATTCGTGAGTCTGGGCTGTGCGGCTGAGAACCTCTGCTTGGCAGCGCAAACTAAGGGCTATAAATCTACCGTTTCGGTTGGTGATACGGGAGATATCGCAGTTACACTCACGGAAGGAGCGGACGTCAAGTCCAGTCCACTGTTTGAGCAGATAGATTTACGGCAGACCAATCGTAGTATTTATACTGGCGAGGAAATCGCGCTAGATGCGCTAAAGAGACTGCAGGCGATTCGCGGTGAAGATGGAGTGTCGGTTCATTACTATGCGCGTCAAACTAAACAGTTTAATGATATTGAACAATACGTTCTTCGGGGGAATACGCATCAAATGCAAAATGAGGCGTTTAAGGCTGAATTGAAAAGCTGGATGCGATTTAACAAAAAACATCAAGATCAAACACTTGATGGGCTGAGCTATGCCGTGTTTGGTGCGCCTAATGTGCCGCGCTGGATGGCTGAGCCAATCATGGCGATGGCTATCAATGCTAAGACGCAGAATAAGGCTGATCGCGAAAAGATAGCATCGGCTTCTCATCTGGTTCTTTTTACGACAAGAGAAAATAGTCGGCGCGAATGGGTGAACTTGGGTCGGACGCTGCAGCGTTTCTTGCTGACTGCCACGGAGCTTGGGATCGCTCATGCCTATCTAAATCAGCCGAACGAGCAGCCAGAAATTGCCGCAGAAATGGCAAAAACTCTTGATCTTGATGGGGAATATCCAACTATTTTGCTGCGCATTGGCTATGGCAAGCAGCAGGCCTATTCCAAACGTCGACCTGTTGAGGACGTTATTATAGAGGATTGAGTGCCCTCACTGACCCGATAATCCACCAATGAGAACTAAATTTTCAATTTGATAAAGACATCAGTGTGTTGTTATGGGGTTTAGTAAAGAATATGTGACCGGATTAAGGCGATTAGTTGTAATTGAGAGGAAGAGCTCATCATTTACAATAATAGTATAAAATGCTATAATATTGCACATGGAGCGACTCGGTAGTATTGATCATGGCAAGGACTTTGCAAGCAGCGTAGAGGAAATTATTAATCAACCGTTGACGGTTGAAAATGTCGATACCTACGCTGAGGATGCCTTGGATAAATTGATCCAGCTGGTTGATGAGATGGTGCAGGCATACAAGCACCAGCTGACGATTTGGCTAGACAGTTCTGCTGAAAGTGAGAATGCGGCGTTTGCTTACTACGGTGTGGAGGAAATCGGCGGGCTGCTCGACCATATTGCCGACAAAGCGGAGCAGCTCATGGCTATTGATACGGCTATTGGCCAGATTGAATCGACTGGCAATGTCTTTGTGCCACCCGATGATAGGTCCGGACCTGACGCCGGTATGTCCGAGACGCCCCACCGTGAGTGGATTACTCGCCAACCACGGCTGAAAATACTGCTGTTCATATTGGCAAATGAATTTGGTATTGAGCCGAGCGGCGAAGCATTACAGATTCGTCGTGGGGAAGTGGGGACAGTGATGATGCGCCAGGAGCCATACCATGAGGTAACTATCCCACCACTCGAGCGGACGGTACTGATTTGTGACGCCTACGGCAACGGTACCTTTGTATTTGATACAACGCGGCTGCCAGAAGAAGAGCGTGCAAAGCTGACTGCATATACGAAAACACAGCTTATGGAGGTGATGGCACAGTATCCGGGCTGTGGTGCGATGGTGCGTTGTGATGATTACTTTGTTCCACACTTAGTGGGGGCATTAGCAGATGATCTGCGGCAACCAGTTGAGATGGGTAGGCAACGTCAAGGTAATTATTTGAGCCCTCGTCGAATGATTGAGGCAATGGGGGGCCTGACGATCAATGGGCTAGCAGATAAGCTCGGTGTGAAGTATCGTGTCATTGCGACCATTGCCACCCGGTTGGAGCGGGATGGCTGCTTGGGGGAGGTAGCCAAGCGGGATTGGTGTGGTAAGCAGAAACCAGTTTTTACTAGAGAGCAGGCCGAATTGATAGAAGAAGTACTTAAGCAAAAAGGTATGTTTAATCTACCGCCACCAGAAGGGTATCTGACGCTCAAAGCTCTCGCCAATGTTCTGGGTGTAAGTGATATGACGATAGCAAAGATAGCGAGGAGTCTTAAAGAAGACGGTATCCTGTCCGAGGGTTCATGGCATCGTTCTCCTCAGGTTCGTGAGTTTTTTAGTCCAGAGCAGCAAGCGGTGATCATAGAAAAAGCACATGACAGGGGATTGTTTGCGCCTCCACCCCCGGAGGGATGTATTATGGTAAGTGCAGCAATGAAGCGCTTTGGGGTGTGTCGAAAGACAATTAAAAATGCCATGCACTCATTGGGCTTGCAACCTTCAATCTATAGGTTTTCTTGTCAAAAGGGTCGGGTAAAAATTTGTGAAGGCCTTTCGCGGGAGCAAGTAGAGGCTATAAGTGACTATTTCTTGAAAAGAGGCTATATGCGCCCAGCTCCCGAAGGCTATCTAGCAACGTCAGACCTTATGAACGCTTTGCACTGTGGATCACCAGCGTTTCAGAAGGCGATTAAGGTTTTGAATGAGGTTGATCCTGACTTCGGGGAACCACTGGCATGTCGTGGCAGAAGGGCGAATGGTGTGAATAGCTCAATAGGTTACTTTTACAGCCCCGAGCAACAGGCGAAGATTGCTGAGACGCTTAAGAAAATTCGCCAGGGTGCGGCCCGCTGACATAGTATATTGACAAATAATTAAGAAAGTAGTAAAATGCCAGTCAATGATGATTGATAAATATCGGGAGACACCTGACAGACCCACTCTTGATCCGACCCTAGAAGGTGAGCTTCGCAAAGACTATATTTCCGCTGACAAGATGGGTCAGGTTGTAGCGAAACTTCGAGAAGAAGCACCCGACGCGTTCGATGTAGCCGGACAAATGGCGGAAGCTCTCCGTATATCTTTGAATGAGTACGAAGATCCAAAGGAGGGCTGGAAGTCTCAGGAACGAAGTGACAGAATATTTGCAGTTTTTGACGTCATGACTGAGCATGCTACTCCAGAGGAGTTGGAGCAACTACTCGCAAGTGATATCTTTACTAGGCTAGGTAGTGAATGGCGGGATGGCAACCTGGAGATACTAGTCAAGAGGTATAGCCGCCTGGGGGATGTATACGGTTCAAAAAATCCGGCTGACGATACATATAAGCTGAGGTTGCTAACTCGGTATATCCTAGGTAAAACAACAGACTCAGAGGAGGAAGAATCGCCACTGCCGCCTCAGCAAAGTACCACCAAACCTAACTGGTATACTGGTCCGGACAGATATCCGTATCGTTCATATATTATGTCGATACCGGTGGCCGAAAGTAAGATCGTCAACAGTTTGCCTAGTGAAGAAGAGTTATGTCAGTCATCATCTTCATCACCTCGTTGGAGTGAACGATTCGGTCTCGATGGAGCTTGGTACAGTCATCATGATGGGCGGACTAGGCGGGTCGATAACTTTTGCGCTGCACAGCTTGGGCGTCTAGGTGAATGGAAAGCAGCACTGTAGGCCGGCAGATATCCTGACTGGTTTTCGTCCTATGTGATCGATGCTTGTCCAGAACTAGGAGGGTTTAATCCGCAGACCAAAACATTTGATGTTCGCGAAATTGGCAGCAAGAGACTTTTGCCAGAGGTAAATCCTGCGGCGCTTGAGGCGGTATATGAAATTTTGCGGGAATATAGTCCCGATGAACTGGAGGCAGCTAAGTTTGGTGAGCTGTATGGCAGGGAAGTAGCGATCCGAACAGGCCTAGGGCAAGAGCGACGTCGAGAGACTCAAGGGAAGTGGTATGAAATAATTTGTAAGTATAAGGATTCTTCCACGCCCCAAAAAGGTACAGCCGAGGAGGTGCAGGCGTTACTTGAGGGTCAATGTACCGGCTGGTTCCCCGGTGGCTCAGACTCCATTTATGACTTTTTGTATAAGGTTGCACTATCAAGTTACGACTCCTTTGGCCATAGAAATATCACTAAGATGCTTGTATTCACAACCGGTAGATACAATATTCCTCGTATCATGATGTGTCTGGGTGAAGGTGGTGATATAAAAATGATTTTGGGGATTGACGGCGATGACTGTCGAGTTGAGCCATGTATGACAGGTGTACTGCATGAGAGAATCGGTGAATTATCTAAGGGTCAGGATAAATTGGAGACCATACATACAATCGAAAATATTGACGAGATTTGTGCCAAGCAGCAAAAGGGGGAGGATCTGTCTCTGAGGGACATCATGATGCTGTGGTTTGGGGCTGATAGTAGTGTTGGCGAAAGCTATTTTTGGAAAAACGGTGGTATCGCCACTCTGCAATCTGTGCGGGGTGAGCGTAATTTTGTGGAAGACGTGAAAACTATAGTCGATCAAAGGGGTTTGGCTATCGACAAACTAGGTGAACTGATTCTTGATCGCTATATTGATCAGGCGGAGAAGCTTAAAGCATTTTTCTATGATAGGGGTGTATTCTTTACACGAGACAAACGCTATCAAAAGCATTATGGCATAGATCGACTAGATATTTATCGTAACCTCTACGGATATGGTGCTGATAGTAGCTGCATGGATGTCATCAATGGTTTGATAAAAGACGGGAAGGGTGTCGAACTATTCCGTGAATATAAGCGTTTTGCGGAGCCTTTAGTCAAGGAGATGGGCGGTGAGTTTGATGATATGTTTGGAGATGGTAGGCTGGTTGCCGGTGATTCTATGGAGAAAGAAGAATTGTACTGGGGTGTCGAAGCAGATTTTAGTAAGTTGGCGGAAGAGGCGAGGGCGAAGAAGTGTCTACCAGGATTTATTGAGTTTATAAGCCTAGTTAAACCGCCGCTAGGAGAGTTTGATATAAATGAGTTCGTGAGCGACTTGCTGTCTACAGAAGATACTAACATTAAGATTATGCGTCAGCTAGTTGGTCAGTTTAACAACCTAAAACATGTAGGCTTAACAAGCTACAGCGACCAGCTTATCATCTGGCGACTGTGTGAGC
This sequence comes from Candidatus Nanosynbacter lyticus, assembly GCF_030253515.1. Taxonomy (NCBI): domain Bacteria; kingdom Bacillati; phylum Minisyncoccota; class Nanosynbacteria; order Nanosynbacterales; family Nanosynbacteraceae; genus Nanosynbacter; species Nanosynbacter lyticus. Next base: position 702,880 of record NZ_CP124549.1, on the reverse strand, counting down.
TATACGAGCAAATTGAACACTATCAGGACGAGCGTTTGGCAGATGTCTTGTCGAAGCGACATGACGATGAATTTTGGCACGGTATGCCAGGTAGCTTGGGCGAATATGTTAGAGCTATACGGGCAGGAATAATCAGGCCTCCACATGGACCAGTCCGTTGATGCGATCAGTTGAGCAGCTAAACGCTCAACTGATATAATGGTAGGCAGTTATGACTGAAAAAATTACCGTCCAACCGTTGCCTGGCTACAAAGAAGTCAAGCCCTTCGTCTACGCGGGCTTCTTTCCGGTGAGCAATGAAGATTATAATGACCTGAAAGAGGCTATTGAAAAACTAAGTCTCAGCGATTCGGCACTGCAGTTTGAGCCGGAAAATTCGCCAGTGCTAGGCTATGGTGTGCGGATTGGTTTTTTGGGATTGCTTCATATGGACATTATTCGCGAGCGGCTGGAGCGTGAGTATAATCTGGATCTCATCGTCACCAATCCGAGTACGGATTATCAAGTTAGCCTGACTAATGGCGAGGAGCTGGATATCAAATCAGCTAGTGAACTACCCGACCCAGCGCAGATCAAAGAAATTCGCGAGCCGTGGATTGACGGCGAAATTGTGGTGCCGCAGGATTACATTGGTGCAGTGATTCAGCTGATTGTCGCCAAGCGCGGCCGGCAGAAAAATCTCAGCTATATCGATGAGCGGGCGCTGATTTCTTTTACGGCGCCGCTGGCAAATCTGCTGACGGATTTTTATGATCAATTGAAGTCGGTAACTAGCGGCTACGGTTCGTTTAATTATGAGCTGGCGGGCTACCAGCCGGAAGACCTGGTGCGGGTGGATTTTTATGTAGCGGGTGAGATGGTTGATGCGCTGAGCGTGATGTGCCATCGTTCGGAGGCGCCAGGCTTGGGCCGTGAGATCGTCAAAAAACTCAAAGACGTGGTACCGCGCCAGAGCTTTGAGGTGGCACTGCAGGCGGCAATTGGTGGCAGGTTCATTGCCCGCGAAAACATCGGCGCCTACCGCAAAGACGTCACCGGCTATTTGTATGGCGGTGATGTCAGCCGCAAAAAGAAGCTCCTCGCCAAACAGGCTCGCGGCAAAAAACGCATGAAGCGCTTTGGCAAGGTTGATATTCCGAGTGAGGCGTTTACAATAATGTTGAGGAGAGAATAGTGAGGGTAAAAGGATTTAAGTCGCAAGAATGGCTAATTGATAACCTGCATCAGGCTTCGACGTTGGCTGATAAGAATGAGCGCCCTTATGCTGATAAGCAATATTTCAGTTGAGGAAGTTAAAATTAGTGGTCTCAGACCAACCCAATATTACGCAATCGGATCGGGGGTAGAGAATCAATGGTGGTTGCGTAGAGTAACTCTTGAAGCCGGTGAAGACACACTGCGGATGGAGAAAGGGGGAATCATCATAGATGAGAAAAAAGGGGGTGGAGTGATGCTTCCGCCTATCGTTGAAGAATATGAGCATGAGGGCCTACTGCTTGTTGATGGGATGCATCGGACAACATTGGCGAGCTGTTTAGGCATGAAGACCATCCTGGCTGTAGTAGTGAGAGACATTAATCCTAAATTTGCCGTTCTACAGCGTCAATTGCCAAACGAATGGAGCGAAGTGGTCATGTTTCCAACACTTGAAGCTTTAAAGCGTGCTCGCCAGAATGGTTTTGTTCATCGCAGAAAAGGCTATGCACCGAAGAAGAAAAATATAGCATATCGTGATTTTTCATCTTTCACTGGCAGAGGTAAAGATGAACGAAAATAAGAAACCAATTATCTATCTCGATATGGACGGCGTGCTGGTGGACTTTACATCGGCCTTGACGAAGGTTCCGTCTGAGATGCTTGAGAAATTTGCGGGTGAATATGACAATATTCCGGGTGTTTTTGCATTGATGGATCCGATGCCAGGCGCCCTCGAGGCGGTTGATAAGCTGAAGGAAAAGTATGATCTATACATCCTCTCGTCATCGCCATGGGAAAATCCGACGGCGTTGGGTGATAAACTAGCGTGGGTGAAGAAGTATTTTGGCGGTGATGGTCAGGAAAATATTTTCTTTCGCAAAGTTATCTTTTCGTCAGTCAAACAGCTGAGCCGCGGTGATATCTTGATCGATGATCGGACGGCCAGGGGTGCCGCTGAGTTTGTTGGCCGGCACATCCATTTCGGTACTCCGCAGTTTCCGGACTGGCAATCGGTGCTGGATGAGTTGCTCTAGTGGCTGAGCGGTTGGCTGCTTGAAATCACTGAGCATAACCAGTATAATGGTGACAGAATCAATCAGAGGAAGGAGAGTCATATCGACCAGCTGACCGTAATCATTTTCGGTATCGACATCTCCCAGGGGATGGGGTGGCGCTGATGAAGTTGATGAAGCTATTCAAGAAAGCTCGGCTCGGTAACCGTCGTAAGGGCGAGGTGTCAGATGTTGACGCGGAAGCATCAGTGTCGCGTCAGCGCCCGGTGGCTACTTCAGTACCCGCCGCATCTCCCACATCACCCGCGCCACGTTCTCCTCACTCCGCTCCGGCTCGGCGTCATAGTATTCAGCGGCAAACTGTAGCCGCGCAGCCAGCTCGTCCTTCGGCTGCGTCTCGCGTTGTACCGCCGCAACCTTCTACTCATTTACCTCGCTCGCGTTCTACCGCTCCTCAAAAGACTCCCGCTCTCAATCCACCGGCTAAACCTCACCCTAAAAAACCAGCAGTCTTTCATGACATTATGCCGCCGCGTGGTGTCCAGCGCTCGCGAAGTGCATCATTTACCAAGCTGTCCGTCAAGCCCCAGCCGCCGAAGTACGCCCTCTCACCATCACGCGCTTCACTGATCAAGCCCACTGCTTCGGCGCCGGCCCCGGCCAAGCGCCCGCTCAACAAACTTTCTTCCGTCAAGGCTCAGCCAGTCAAGCCGCTCTCATCACATCCGCCGCACCCGCCGCTGACGAAGCCACCGTTTTCATCTCAGCCTTCGAGCCCGACTCGCCCGCTCAATCCTGCAGCGGCCGCACCTCGTGCTAATGCACCACGCACCGACACGCAATCGACTGTCAAGCGCCCACTATCCCAGCCGCACCAACTGCCAACCCAGCCAAAATTACCGCCGCAGCCAAAGGAGCTGACCCACCCGCAAGTCACTGCTCATTCCCGCGCTCACATCGCTGTGCCGTCTCGCCGCCATCCTCAGCTAGCGCATCGTCCGCCGCATATTCGGGCGATGGATATGGTACATAGATAAGAAGTCGCAGCTGCTCCCGGAAGCTTAGTCAATAATCTGGTATAATACTCATATGTCAGATCTTGAACGTGTCATCAGGGAGTACCAGCCGACCGAAGCGGCCGTAGCGCTGGTGCGAGATACTAAAATTGCACTGCTAACCGGTATTTCCGGCGCGGGCAAGGATACGATTAAAAGGCGGTTATTGCGATCGCCGTCATTTCGTGATATCGTGTCGCACACCACGCGGGAGCCGCGGGCAAATAACGGTCAGCCAGAGCGCGACGGCATCGATTATCATTTTATTGATCAAGCAACCGCACTGACCATGCTCGAACGCCATCAGTTTATTGAGGCCAAGTTCGTTCACGGCAAGGTGTATGGCACCTCGACAGCCGAGCTGCAATTGGCGCACGATCATCAGCAAACGGCGATCACTGATATTGACGTACAGGGCGTGGCTGAGTATGAGCAATTGGCGCCGGGCTGTATCGCTATCTTTATCGTACCGCCGGATTATCCGACATGGCTGGAGCGATTGAAGCAGCGGTACGTAACGGAAGCAGAGTTTCAAGCGGCCTGGCCGAAACGCCGCCAGTCGGCCATCGCTGAGCTCAGTCATGCGCTGGAAGTGCCGTATTACCACGTGATTATCAATGATGATTTGACCCGAGCAGTGCGGGTTTGCGGCGAGATTATTGAGCGCGGTGACGTGTTTAATCGGCGTGATGACGAGGCGCGGTTGATAGCGCGGGATCTCCTTGATTATTTGATGGGTGAGGACACGGTCTAGATGGCGACGAAGAAGTCGTCGTTTTCGCTCAGGCGACCATTTTGGTCGCTGTCAGGGTTGCTTGACCAGATCTTTTTCTTATTAGCCGGTGCGGCGTCGTTCTGGCTGGCGTGGCTGGTGTGGCGTGAGGGCTGGCATTCGGGTGGCTGGTGGATGGTTGGGCTGTTTGTGGTAGTGTGGCTGATTACGGCTTACTTGGCACTGCCGCGGCTGCATCGTATCCTGAGCAGCTTGTATGTGCCGAATTATTTCATCGGGCGAACGCGGACGGCGGACGGGCTGCTCGGTGATCCTGTCAATCTGGCTTTGCGCGGCTCGGAGGCGCAGGTCCATCAAGCGATGACCGCGGCTGGCTGGACGTTAGCGGAGGAAATAACCGTGCGTTCATCGTGGCGGATGATGGTGGCAATATTGACGCGGCGTAGTTATCCGCAAGCGCCGGTTTCGTCACTATTTCTATTTGGGCGGCGGCAAGATTTTGCCTACCAGCAGGAGGTTGACGGTAATCCCGGCAAGCGCCATCACGTGCGTTTCTGGCGTTGCCCACAGGGCTGGCTGCTGCCGGGCGGTCATCAGGTGGATTGGCTGGCGGCGGGAACATACGACAAGAGTGTCGGTCTTAGCTTGTTTACCCTACAAATCACCCATAAGGTTGATGAGAATACTGACATCGAGCGGGACTATATTGTCCAGTCGGCGCTCAAGGCACGCGCTTCAATCGAGGTGACTACCTTGAAAGATTTTTCCACCGGGTATCATTCGCGCAACGGCGGCGGCGATACCATTCAGACCGATGGCGATCTGCCGGTACTTGAGGTCGAGCGAGTGCGCGCCAACAAGTCCTTGATAGAGGAGCGCGACGAGGTGATTCTCGATGCTACTTCGCACGAGGTGATGCCAGTGGCGCACGATACATTGATACAACAATTTTGGAGTCGGCGGCCGCCACAGATCGCGTTTGGCGTGGTGGCGATGTTTGCGGCGCTGGCGGTCAGTATCATCAATACCGTTGTTGAATTACTTGCGATTGACCAATTTCATAGCCAGACGGTGGCTGAACTGATGGTGGACGGTCAGGTGAATGACGCGGCGGTGATTGCTAATTGGCTGATTGGTTCGTCAATTGTCCTCGGCGCAGTGTGGGTGATCACGACTATCGTGCTGGTGAGTCGGACATTTAGCGGTAGCAATCGATTGCGGCTGGTATTGATGATGATATCCGGGCTGGCAGTTATCGCTAATTCATTCACCTTGACCATCGGCAAGATAACCTGGTCGACAGCCAGTACGCTGCTGTTCATCGGACTGAATATTGTAGCGGTGCTAATGTTTTCGTCAGACGCCGCCCGGCGATTTACGCGGGCGCGTAGCCAGGCCAGGCGCGCGGCAAGGTCGCATTAGCACTCGCTTGCGATGAGTGCTAGATTCATGCTACAATGAGCCTATGACCGAACGTCAACAAGCGATTTTAGCCGCCATTATTGAGCAATATGCCGAGATTGCGGCGCCGGTTGGCAGCGTGACGCTAGCCAAATTGTTTGGCGTATCCAGCGCCACCATTCGCAGCGAAATGGCCAAGCTCGAGGAGATGGGTTTTATCGAGGCGCCGCACACCAGCGCTGGGCGCATTCCTACCGATAAGGGCTATCGATTGTACGTCAATGGCATCACCGACGCGCAGATGACCGAGCTGCCGAGCGGTATCGATCGCAGTGCGAGAGCGATCGAAGCGCATGTCAATTCGCACGTTGATACGTCCGACCGAGCAATTCGTAGCGCCGTTGACAGCTTGGTGGAGTTGACGGGTAACTTTGGTTTTGCGTCGTTTGGTACGCACTTGTATATGAATGGCATGACGCAGCTGTTTTCTCAGCCAGAGTTTGTCGAGGGCGGACACGTGCAGGCGATTGCCGGGTTGATTGATAATATCGAGCCGTGGCTGCATGAAGCAGCGCCGAACCAGCCGCTGAATGTGTTTATTGGCAGTGAAAACCCGATTGGTAAAAGTAGTGGCGCTACGCTGATTATTAGTAAATTCCGCTCGCAGTTTAGTGATGATAGCTATATCGGTGTCATCGGCCCGACGCGGCAAAATTACCGCCGAACGATGGAGCTGGTTAGGCGAACCGGTGCGATGTTAGAGGAGGTATTGTAATGGCTGAATGGATTGGCGGACTACTGAGCGGCTTGCCAACGTGGCTAGTAGTGATTATTTTGATTATTATTTTCATGGCTATGGTAGTGTCTTTTCCCTGTACGTATGGCGACGAGCCGTTTTGGCCGTTTAGAAGGAGGAAAAAATGACGAAGAGTAAGGCTAAAAAAACTGAAGATTTGGAGCAGCAGTTGGGCGAGTTGACGTTGGATTTGCAGCGGACGCGGGCGGATTTTGAGAACTACCGCAAGCGTGTCGAGGCGGAAAAACAGTCAGCGCATCAAATGGGTCAGGCTAAGTCAGTGATGAAATTGTTACCAGTGATTGACACGATTGAGCGAGCGATTGCCAATGTGCCGGAGGAACTAGCGGATAACGCCTGGGCGAAAGGTGTGGCTGGCCTGAATAAACAGCTTGATAAGCAACTGAAAGAAATCGGCCTCGAGCAAATCGACGCTAAACCCGGCACAGTATTTAATCCTGAACTACACCAAGCTATTCAATTTGACGAATCAGCAGAAGGCGACAAAGAAGTGATTGCTGAGGAACTACGTGCTGGCTATACACTAGACGGCGTAGTAATTCGCGACGCGATGGTTAAAGTGACGCGCCAGTCATCGGAATCACCGCAGACGAATGTCAGGGTAAACACTGACACATCAGAGAAATAACTGGTTGTCACAAAATAAATTAGCACTCTTGACACGGGAGTGCTAATTATTTATACTGAAATAGTTGGCACTCGTTAATAAAGAGTGCTAAAATGGATATAAGCAAAAACCAGATGTGATCAAAACAAGAAAGGGGAATCATATGGGTAAAATTATCGGAATCGACCTCGGTACAACCAACAGCGCCTTTGCGTACATGCTGGCGGGTAAGCCGGAAGTCATCGCTAACGCCGAAGGTAATCGTACGACGCCATCAGTGGTAGCGATTAATAAAAAGGGCGAACGCTTGGTTGGGCAAGTAGCGCAGCGTCAGCGTGTGACTAATCCAAAGAACACAATTTATGGTGTCAAGCGCTTTATTGGCCGTAAGTTTGATGACAAAGAAGTCCAAAAAGACCGTGGCCTCATGCCGTTTAAGATCGTCAAGAAAGGTGCGGGTGTGGCCGTGGAAATGGGTGGCAAGGAATACACGCCAGAAGAAGTTTCAGCCATGATCCTCGGCAAAATTAAGGCCGATGCCGAAGCCTTCCTGGGCGAAAAAGTCACCGAAGCAGTTATCACTGTGCCAGCCTACTTTGACGATTCGCAGCGTCAAGCCACCAAAGACGCCGGTAAAATTGCTGGCCTGGAAGTTAAGCGCATCATCAATGAGCCGACGGCCGCTGCTCTGGCGTACGGCCTGGAGAAGGGTAAAAATGACGAAACCATCGTGGTGTTTGACCTTGGTGGTGGTACCTTTGACGTTTCCATCCTGGAGCTCGGCGACGGTGTGTTTGAAGTGAAAGCCACGAATGGTGACACCCACCTGGGTGGTGAAGACTTTGACAATGTCATCGTTAATTACTTCCTGGATGACTTTAAGTCTAAAGAAGGCATCGACCTACGTAAAGACAATGCAGCCATGCAGCGTCTAAAGGACGAAGCCGAAAAGGCTAAGAAGGAGCTATCAACAGTCACTGAATACGAAGTTAATATTCCGTTTATTACCGCTGACGCTGACGGGCCAAAGCACTTTGAATTGAGTCTAACGCGGGCGAAGTTGGAAGATTTGGTGAAAGATCTGTTGGCGCGTCTTGACGGTCCAGTTGAAAAAGCACTCAAAGACGCTAAATTGTCAAAATCTGACATCCAAAATGTTGTTATGGTTGGCGGTATGACCCGGATGCCAGCAGTGGTCGAGCGGGTGAAGAAGCTGTTCGGCAAAGATCCAATGCAAGGTGTTAACCCAGACGAAGTGGTGGCTGTCGGTGCAGCTATTCAGGGCGGCGTGTTGGCAGGCGACGTCAAGGATGTGCTGCTGCTGGACGTGACGCCGTTAAGCCTTGGTATTGAGACAATGGGCGGTGTGTCGACCAAGCTGATCGAGCGTAACACCACTGTACCAACCAGCAAGAGCGAAGTGTTCTCGACGGCTGCTGACAATCAGCCGCAAGTGGAGATTCACGTCTTGCAGGGTGAGCGCGAATTCGCCAATGACAACAAGAGCTTGGGTCGATTTGTGCTTGATGGTATCGCACCAGCGCCACGCGGCGTGCCGCAGATTGAAGTGACGTTTAACATTGATGCTAACGGTATCCTTAATGTTACCGCCAAAGATAAAGGCACTGGCAAGGAACAATCAATTACCATCCAAAACTCTGGCAACATGAGCAAGGAAGATATCGAAAAAGCCCAGAAAGAAGCTGAGCTGCACGCTGACGAGGATAAGAAAAAGCGCGAAACGGTTGACGCCAAGAACCAGCTGGAAAACGCTATCTACCAGGCCAAGAAAATGCCGGATGAGTTTAAGGACAAGATCTCTGACGACGATAAAAAGGCGATTGACGAGGCGGTCAAAGAAGCAGAAAATCACAAAGATGCTGACGACAAGGATGAACTAGAAGCGGCAGCCAAAGCACTGCAGGACGCTATCATGCCAATTGGCGCCAAAATGTATCAGCAAGCTGCTGAGGACAACAAGGCTGGCGAGTCGAAGGACGACAAAAAGTCTGACAAAGACGAGCCAGTCGAGGGCGAGGTGGTTGACGAGAAATAACAGAGTCTGATGTAGGCTAATATAATACCCCAAGTCTCCGGGGTATTATATTTTTCGCTGGACGACACAGTTGAGTGGTGGAATTTTGGTAGTCGGCGGCGTACGATCAACTACGACAAGATCTCGGACAAGGTGAGCGGTAAAAAGTTGATTAATCGCATAGATCATTGCATCTGTATAGCGCTTCTCATCTGGCGGCGGTTGGTAGTTAGGATGGCTAAAACCAGGCGTTGCCCAACAGGCGCTAACCTGCACATGACGAGTATCTTCACGCAGAAGAGATGGTGCTACGACCATGTCGGCGCAGATTAATGATTGAGTTGAATATGGCTGCTGGAGTGTCTGAGTGGTTAGGGCGGGCCGAAAATTACCCTCTTCACTGAGTGTAAGAAGCCATTTTCGCGACTTTGTTTCACATTGGCCATTGGTGATCTTCACGAGAGTGTTATACGGCAATTCCGTATCACCACAAAAACTGGGTGTGCCGACCATGAAGTCGGCATTGGGTAGATCGTGTGAAATCTCACATAGCTGCAAAATCCTCTCGCCAATTTCTTGTCGAAATCTTGCCACTTTCTCAAATGGTATATCAGTAATGGTTATCAATTCTGGACTAATGACTTGTCCTGAAACTTTGCTTGGCAAATTTTCGATATGATCTAGATAATCTTCCCATGTCTGAGCTGATACACCCGTCACTAGCTCGTCGTCTGAGTTAGTGAAATTAAACACCCCATTCTGGCGATACCAGGTGATTTCAAGATTGGGACGAGGTATTGTGCGGAAGAGCATAGTAACTTAAATATAACAATAATATATAGTATGTCAAATCACAACTATACTAAATACAGACTGGGCTAAAGAAAGGTCAGTGTAGAAGGGTCCTATGTCGCTTGAATATCGTTACCATGCTCCAACAAGTCACTATACGAGCCAACGACTAAATCTATAGCCCTGATACCAAGTTCACGCATGTAGTATGAGCATTGTTGCTCCAGTTCCTTGGCGTTTCGTTTGCCGTCGGTATCAATAGCTTCAATTTCGACAAAATTCCCGAGATCCTTAACGGTGTCGATATGAAACTTGATATTGTCGATGAAGTAAATCTCGCGCTGCTTATCGACGATGACACGCACACCAAGCGCCGCTGTTAGCACCTCACCAATAGTTGAGTCCGGTGCCACGGGTGATAAGTTGATAGTCGATTGCTTCGGCCCATCGGTATCGGCCCGCTGATAAAAGATCAGGTTATTTTCGATCGGCCCCTGGCGCAATTTCAGGCGCCCCTCGGGTACATCAAAATACGTGTCAATTTGATGCTCCGTCTCCTTAAAGTCCGCGCCATGCTCACGCAGATGGTGGCGCACCGCCTCTTGATCGGCACACCGAGCCTTGATTTCTGAATTGATAATTGCTGTCTGTTTCATAGCACCTCTTCTATGCTCAGTATAGCACGGTTAAGGCTAGCACTCTTGCATGTCGAGTGCTAAAAGCGTATAATGAACACATATGAGCAAGCGCGATTATTATGAAGTGTTAGGCGTGTCGAAAACTGCTTCTGAGGATGAGATTAAGAAGGCTTTTCGTAAAGCAGCGGTCAAGTACCATCCCGACAAAGAGGGCGGCGATGAAGCTAAATTCAAAGAGGTCAACGAGGCGTATGAAGTCCTAAAAGACAAACAAAAGCGCCAGCGCTACGACCAGTTTGGTCATGCTGGTGTCGGCGGCGCAGCAGGTGGTGGCTTTGGCGGCAATCCGTTCGAAGGATTTGGCGGTTTTGGCGGGCAAAACGTGCAGTTTGACTTTGGTGGTGATGGCGGTATGTTTGGCGATATTTTCAGTCAATTTTTCGGTGGCGGCGCGACTGGTTCACGGGGTGGTGCGCGACGCGGTCGTGACGTTGAAACTAATGTAACTCTGAGTTTTGAAGAGGCGGTGTTTGGCACAGAAAAGAACTTGAACATAACCCTAGACGCTGAGTGTGAACATTGTCATGGCGATGGCGTCGAGCCGGGCCATAGCTTAAAAACCTGTGAGGACTGCAAGGGTTCTGGTCAGCAGACTCGCGTCATGAACTCGATTTTTGGACAAATTCAGCAAGCAGTCACCTGTCCGACCTGTCACGGCCGCGGCAAGATTCCAGAGCAAAACTGTTCAGTCTGTGGCGGTAAGGGTACGACTCGCCAGCGCCAGGAGATCACGGTCAAGATCCCAGCTGGTATTGATGATGGCGCGACGATCCGCCTGCATGGTCGTGGCGAAGCTGTTCAAGGCGGCCCGCGCGGCGACCTATACGTTCACATTCGTGTCAAGGCGCATAAGAAGTTCACTCGTGAAGGCGACATTATCCTGTCAGAAGAGCATATCTCGATGGTTGATGCAGCGCTGGGAACGGAAATTGATGTGGAAACCGTGGATGGCACCGTGCGGATGAAAATCCCAGCCGGCACCCAGTCGGGGACTGATTTTAAGTTATCAGACCACGGCGTGCCGCACTTGAGAAATGACGAACGCGGCCCGCACATCGTCGGCGTCATCGTCGATACGCCAACCAAACTGAGTAAGAAGCAGCGAGAACTACTGGAACAGTTTGATGGTGCGAGGAGGCGCGGACTGTTTTCGTAATACGTACTTGCTTTTTTGCATAAATATGCTATCATGAAAAAATGAGTATAGTGCTCGAAATGGTACCGCGCCAACCGCGAACGATTGAAGAGATTATTAATCCTCACAATCTTCCTGAAGCCGGGTTTCAGTCGTATACAGAACTTGTTAATAATGCGCTCGATCAGCGAGAGGACTTTATCGCTGGGAAGTTTCGTAATCCTCGCTTTGAACACCGGCGTCTTCGCGATATGTCGGCACTAGATAAGGGTGTTATAGCACTTGGTCGAGCTCGTGAAGAGGCGACTGATCGTGAGCCTGACTCAGTATCCCGTGAGGCGATTGGTTCGTCGCTTGCGTTTCGCATGGCGGAAATGGAATATGTGAAGTTGCTCGGTCAGCTAGAGTTTTTACATCATGAAGGGGGAAATCAAGAAGAGTTGAGTGAGGTGCAGGAGCAAGCTCGACAGCTTGGTCATGAATTATACGGTCAGCCGCAGCCAGAGATTCGTGATGCGGCGCTTAATGAGCTGTGGAATATACTAGACGGCAAAGCCTATCACCCGACCGCACAGGTTTTGTACGATGAGTTAGCGAATGGCTTTAACTGGCAGGACCAGGTAATACCGGCGATGCTCCGTGCTGAAGATGATGAAGCACGACTTCCTCGCTTTGAGGATAATCAGGCATTGGAGTGGGCTGGTGAGCAGATTATTGAGCACAATGCTGATATTCAGGCGCTGGTGCAGGAGTTATGGGGCCAGAAAGTCAAAGAATGTGGTGAAGAATATGTATGCGGTCCAGCTGATATCGTCGAAGCGTTTCAAGCAGTGATCAATCTGCGCGACCCTGATCATACCAGCGGCGTAACGGTGAAGCTAGTAGAAAATAAGACTGCGCTATCTTGGGAATCTCCAGAGATGGCAGTGGTAGTTGGTGGGAAGCGAGCGCCGATCAAGACAAGTGATGAGCTGTTTCGTAAGGTACTACACGAATTTGGAGTACATGGGCAGCGTTCAATCAATGGACTGAAGACAAAGCTATCGGTCCTCGGGATGGGTTTGTTCACTGATACTCCACGACCAGATTACCTGACCTTTGAAGAGGGGCTGGCGACGACGGTTGAGGAAATGATTGGTGATACTGTGCCGAAATGGACAGCTGCAAAACTTGGCCACTACATTAATATCTCGCTGGCGGAGCAGGGTGCAGATTTTCGCACGGTGTTCGAGACAGCGTGGCGATATCGTCTACTTGGGAAGTTAAAGGATAATCAAGAGGTGACGCAGGAGATGATAGATAAAGAGCAGCGAATGGCATATGGGTCCTGTGTAAGGATCTTCCGTGGCACGCAGCCTGATATGGCGGACCGCCAGCCTGGGGTAGCGCCACTAACCTTTAATAAAGACCTCGCTTATCTTGAGGGGCGTGTTCTGGCAATGCGACATTTGGAGAGTCTATACGCTAATCAGGACGTTGATGGAGTTACTCGTCTCTTTGCTGGTAAGTATGATCCAACCAACCCCAGGCAGCAAGAGTTGATGATGAGGGCGCTTGCAGCGTAGGTACAAGAAGGGTATTCTTATACAAGATAATAGAGGTACTATCACTGTATGACAAATCAACTACAAGGGACATCACTTGCAATCTATAATGAACTAAAGAAGCGCAGTATCCCGGTAGCCGGCTATAAATCCGGGGGCGTCGTGTATTACGTTTCGTTACGCAGGTCGCATGCGATTTATAATGGGCAGCTCACCAGATGTGTCTAATGGTACTGGCCGATCAATTTCTGATAACAAAGAGCTGACTGATAAGCTTTTGGTGCAATCGGGTGAATTTGAGCAATGGCCAGTGCCTTCAGTGATAGTGGGTGATATAGCTGTTGCCGAGCAGTTTTTAGAGGAGCAGGGTGTGGTAGTGGTGAAGCCCATTGATGCCACACATGGGGATGAGGTGACGACAAATATCCGCCGTATAGATGAATTGCAAGGGCAGTCAAGCGAGCACAACAATATGTAAGGAAGGGAGGTGTGCTGCTGCAGCGTCACATTGAGGGAAATGATTATCGGCTTATTGTGATAGACGGTGAGGTGGTTGCAGCAATTCAGCGCTGTCCCGCAGAAGTCTGGGGCGATGGGGTGCATACAACTCGTGAGCTGATTGACCTGGATAATATGACAAATCCTCGTTGCGGTCAGCTACCTCATGAAAAGTCCATGAATCTAATTGACCCAGAGGCCGTGCGGGCTTTTTGAGCGATGTTGAGTTGCGATGTATTCCATCCGATGGGACACGAGTACAAGTAACTGGTGTAGCGAATATTTCTAGTGGTGGCTATGCGCTAGAGTGCCTCAATAAAGTACCGAATGAAGTGAAGCAGATGGCTGTGCGAGTTACTGAATACTTCGGCCTGTTTATCTGCGGTGTTGACATTATAGCTCCCGATAATTTCCGAGGGTTGAAATAAATGCATCCTCGGGCCTTATGCCGTACTATGATCCACTTGTCGGCATGCCTGCTAATGTTCCGGCTGTCTACAAACGAGCAGCTTCGTAGCTTGACTGATGTAGGTTTTTAGATTATAGTATATGGTGCATGGCAGCACAAAAAACCATCATTGGTCGAAATGTGAAGGTGGACTTTGGTCGGCGGGCGGTTAATGTGCCGGCTAAGGTTGACACCGGTGCGGACGGCTCATCAGTGTGGGCGAGCAATATTCGTGTTGATAAAGACGGTGTCTTGAAGTTCTCGCTATTTGGTAAAGGCTCACCGTATTATAACGGCAAGGTGTTTCGGCGTACCGATTATTCGGTAGCGATGGTTAAGAGCGCCTCTGGCCATGAAATTATAAAATATCGGACACATTTTACCATTATATTGGCTGGCAAGAAGATTAAAGCGTTATTTAGCCTGTCTGATAGGGCTGTGCATAATTTTCCAGTGCTAATTGGACGACGGACATTAAGCGGTAAGTTTTTGGTTGACGTAAGTATGAATGAAGTAAGGAACCAGAAGAAATCACAGACTATAAGGCTAAATAAAGAACTAGCTAAAAATCCTCACAAGTTTTATAAAAAATACCATAAACCAAAGGATACGTAGTTATGAATATTGCGATTCTATCTAACGGTAACATCAACTACTCCACCCTTCGCCTCAAGGAAGAAGCTGAAAAGCGTGGTCATCGAGTTAAAGTTATCAAGTATAAAAATTGTTATGTGTCAATTGATGAGCGGCATCCAAAGGTTATTTATCGCGGCAGGGAAATCGGTAACTTTGACGTGTTCATCCCGCGAATTGCTAGCTATATGACGCGCTACGGGACGGCAGTGCTGCGGCAATTGGAAATGGCGAATCCGCAAGCATTTTTTATGAATCGGTCTATCGCCATCAGTCGTTCGCGCGATAAACTACGATCGGTGCAGCTGCTGGCCCGGGCTGGGGTGTCGATCCCAAAGACGGTGTTCTCGCGCAATGAAACGGATATCGATGTACTGCTGGATGAGATTGGCGGTACGCCGGCGATTATTAAGCTGGCGCGCGGCACCCACGGCAATGGCGTGGTACTGGCGGAGACAATTAAAGCCGCTAAGTCGGTTATGCAAGCGTTTTACCTCAGTGATTCTGACGGCACAAACGTGCTACTACAGGAATTTATCAAGGAGTCGGCTGGCACCGATATTCGGGCATTTGTGGTCGGTAGTCAAGTGGTAGCTAGCATGAAACGACAGAGTTTAGATGATGACTTTCGCAGTAACTTACATAAGGGCGGCGAGGGAACCGCCATTAAATTAACGCCTGATGAGCGAAAGATGTGCATCAAAGCTGCCAAAGCCATGGGTTTGGTAGTGGCCGGCGTCGACTTCATGCGCTCGAACCGTGGGGCGCTGGTATTAGAAGTGAATGCCAGTCCAGGATTTGGCATCGAAAAAGTCACGGGCCGCAATGTGGCTGGTCGAATCATCGACTATATTGATCGCAACGCCAAGCGCGGTAACAAAAAAGATAAAGTCGGCGCCTGAAGCTAAACTTGCTATAATGGGAGTATGAATGCGAAGTCGGCGTCGATAGTGCAGCGGATCATCGTTTGGGTGATCGTGCTCGGCGTGTTGGCCGGGATCGGCTACGGCGTATGGGCGGTGACGCGCCAGATGAATAAAACGTACACGACGGTTGACATTGGCAAGGGTACGTTTCGAGTAGAGGTCGCTGATACGGACGAGACGCGGGCGCGAGGCTTGGGCGGTCGGCAGGAGCTGGGCAAGAGCGAGGGGATGTTGTTTGTGGCCGAGAAAGACGGTGATATACCAATGTGGATGAAGGATATGCGTGTCCCGATTGATATCATTTGGCTGGATGCCAAGAAAAAGGTCGTGCATGTCAAGCGTGATGTCTGGCCCGATAATGAGCCGCACGAAGTGTATCACACACCAGTGCCGGCGCGGTACGTGTTGGAGCTGCCGGCAGGTAGTGCCAAGGAACACAGCATCAAACCGGGCGTCACCGCGCGGTTTACGACGGAGGGGAAGCGATGAGTGTAATGTTGTTATTTGGTGGCGTGGCCGTGGTGGTGACGGCCTTGGCTTTTGTGTTAAATCGGCGATTTGGCGTGTTGGCGCTGGCGCTGGCGGCTGGTGCATTGCTGGCGGAGTTATGGGCGGAGTGGCTGGCCGGGGTGATCGGCGGGCTGGGCGTCAGTAACGTAGCAGGGCTACCGAATGGTGTCGTGGCGACGATTATCCTGACGGTGGGGCCGCTGGTACTATTATTAATCACTGGGCCAAAGGGACATGGCAAGTTGCTACGGCTAATCTCAGCAATATTGATCGGCGTCTTAGCAGCGGCGGTGCTGGTGCGGCCGCTGGGCAAGTTTATGACCTTGGACGCGGAGGCGATGAAGACGTACAAATTGCTAAGCGACTGGTGGTACTACGCGGCGACCGTTGGGCTGGTGGCCGGTCTGGTTGACATGAGTGTGCCGCTCAAGGTCAAGGCACCTGCTGCCAAGAAAACAAAGCGTTGAAAACGCCGTCCTTCTGTGATAAAATGTGAAAAGTCGCGTTCTCGCTTTGTTGCGCTGCGCGTCATGTGCGGGCCCATAGCTCAGCTGGTTAGAGCACCTGCCTTTTAAGCAGGGTGTCCCGGGTTCAAGCCCCGGTGGGCCCTCCAAGTGGAGTACAATCCTAGTTCATGAACTAGGATTTTTTATTGTATCCATTTCAGGTGATTTGATGTAAGTCTGGCCGCACTTCGCGTATACTAACTATATGAAGTCTCTCGGCCTCACCCAGCGTTTGCATGTGTCGTGGCTGTTGGCGGCGGCTGGTGTCGGCATCGTTATCGGTGTTATCAGCGTGATGCGAGCGCCGTACGGGCTGTTTGCTGGTTGGATGTGGTTGGGGGCGGGAATGGTATTGGCCCTAGCGTCGCTCGTTGGGGCGCGGCGCTGGCTGGTCGTAGTAGCTCTAGTCGGTGGGGTGCTGGTTGGGCTGTGGCGAGGTAGTGTGGGGCAGATTGGCCTGGAGCACTATCAAACGCTGATCGGTCAAATGGTACGGCTGAGCGGGCGGGTGCTGGAAGATCCTGATGTTGATAAAAAGGGGCAGACAGTGCTGCGCCTGGGTGATATCATGAGTAATGATCGGCGGCTGCCTGGCAGTGTCTGGGTGGTGACGAGGCATAACCAGGCGATTAAACGCAGCGACGTGGTCACGGTTCGGGGCGCGCTGACCGATGGGTTTGGGGCGTTTGCGGCGCGGATGTCACGGGCAGCGGTTGAACGAGTGACGCGCGAGCAACCGGGTGACGTGGCGGTGGGCGTCCGTGACTGGTTTGCGGAGCGGGTGCGGCGGTACGTGCCGGAGTCGGAGGCGGCACTGGGCCTCGGGTTCTTGATGGGCTTGCGGCGGGCATTGCCGCTGGAATTGATGACGGCGCTGCAGGTCGCAGGTTTGACGCACGTCATCGTAGCAAGTGGCTATAACTTAACAATTTTAGTGCGGCTGGCGCGGCGACTGTTCGTTCGGGTGTCGAAATATCTGGCGGCGCTGAGCGCTGGTGTGATGATCATTGGCTTTATGGCGATGACCGGCCTCAGTCCGAGCATGTCGCGGGCCGGGCTGGTGGCGGGCCTGAGCCTAGCCGCGTGGTATTATGGCCGGACGATTCATCCGCTAGTGCTGCTGCCGGTCGCTGCGGCGATGACGCTACTTATCAATCCACAGTTTGGCTGGAACGACCTCGGCTGGCAATTGAGCTTTGCGGCGTTTAGCGGGGTGATTATCCTGGCGCCGCTGCTGCAGCGATACTTTTTTGGTGCGAAGCCGCCCGGGGTGATCCGGCAGATTATCGGCGAGACGGTGTCGGCCCAGATCATGACGTGGCCGCTCTTGGTGGCGTCGTTTGGCGTGATCAGTAACGTGGCACTGATCGCGAATATACTCATTTTGCCATTGGTGCCGCTAGCGATGCTACTGACCTTTGTGGTTGGTGTGTGCGCGGATGTGCCGGTGGTGGCTGGGCTCGTCGCTGCGCCGACGACGTGGCTACTCCAGTATATAGTCGGCATCGCCACGTGGCTGGCGGGGCTGGACTGGGCGCAGCTGGAGGTGAACTTGAGCTGGCTGTGGGCGGTCGTGGTCTACCTCGTCATTATCGGGGCAATGTGGTGGATGCGGCGACAGACCGGGCTGCGACTGCGTGAGAGTAATGTGGTTGAGTAGCGTGGACGATTGTGGTAGGCTATCCCGCTCATGCTTGAGGAAACCTGATGGATGTACTACTATGGGTTCATTCAGCTAATCACTCGGGGTGAGTGAGCACGGGTTTGGCCCTCGGGCGGCTGGTGAGGCAACTATACATTACTTAGTTCGGAGGAGTGAAATGAATGAAAAGTGTATGCGAGGTATTCTGGAAGGCATGCAGGCTGATGTTGCACGTATTGACGCGAAGGGCGAAGCTTTTCAGCGGGAGTGTGAAAAGGATAAAGAGCGTCGGATAGAGATGGGGAATGAAGCACTACGAAGTGCGGTGACGGGCTACCTGCTTCCTAAGCATGAGCAGTTTGAACTTGCTGTAGAAAAGATAGATATGGAGATCCTTAACGTAATTAGTGCATTATCAGCGCTAGACTATGAGAAAGACAAGACCATTAGGCAGATGGACCAAGAGAGGGAGAAACTAGGTGTTGATTTGTCATTTTTGAGATTTGCGCGAGGTATCGCCGAATCCGCAAATCGTGAACGGAGTGATCTAATAAAAGATCTAACACAGGGCATAGGAGGAGATGATTTGGCTTGGTATAATGATCCTGAGAGTGGTCGTTCAACATATTATTCAGTGCTAACAATTGATGAGAGTTTGCGCGACAAAGAGGAGGGGGGTTTTCCGGACCGCTATGGCTGCAGCACAATAGTTCCTATACTCTATCTTGGTAAAGATTTCAAAGAGCTTAAAAGCGAAAGGCCCGGAAAGTGGAAGGAAGACGAGGATCGTAGTAAGACTAAAGAAAGGATCGCCTGTAAGCTAGCAGAATTCACTGAGAAGGGTTTGATACCACCAGTTTCTATTAGGCTATACCCGGACTCACCATTCGATATTGACTTTACCTATTGTTTTGGGTGGCCTTTTGGCAAGCTTAGGCCAAATCGCTGTTTCATCATAGCCGTAGAGGCTGAATGCTTCTGATGTCATACGGTTCAATAATTTTGGGAGGAGAGCAGTGAGTATAGATAGAATAGATGGAAATAGCGGCGATCAAGGTCCAATGGATTTATGGGAGAGGCTAGCGGCCGTATCGAATAATTATGGTGAGCAACGGTCTAGCGGGGTTGAGGGCTATAGTGATGCACAAGACGATGAGACGCAGGAGCTGGGCGGGCCAATGACACCTCGGCAGCTAAACGCAATATGTGATGAAATTACCAAGGTACGTAATGAGTACCTGGAAGAAGTCACTAGGCAGCGCGCTGAGAATAAGGCCCCGACAGACGGAGAGGACCTGCACACTAAGGAAGCAGTACAGACTGCTCAAGCCGCAATTGAAGAAAAGTACTTAGAGAGGATGCGAGAGGTAATAGTGCCTCTTGTTGAATCCGATAAGCTTAGCGATGCAATTATGTATCAGTTTATCGGTGACTTGAATATGCGGCGAGGACAGGCTGGGTTGAACTCCTATGAGATAAGCGTATCGGATCTTGTGGTGGGGATTGCTGAGGATAATTCTCGGCGTCGAAAAAAGGTTTTACGGAAGGTTATGGATCTCGAGCACGATGATTCCGATATCTGGGTGTCAAAGTTAGATGAATCACTTCCCAAGGCATATTTAGTAGGTTCTGATGTGACTTTGCCAGAGGACGCCCACTGTCCTGCCATACAAGTCCCATTGGGTATTTTGCAGCAGAATAACGACAACGCGGCCGTGGGATATGTCGCAGGGATGCTGGGTTTGTATGTCCATGAGGGGATCATCTCCTCTCAATATGGGTTGCGCATTAAGGACGAAAAAGCCTTCAATGATACACCCGTTAAAGGGGTATATATAGAATCAGATTGCGGCGGCTTTACCTTTCCAGAAAACACCACTGATCGGCTCGACAGTTAACCCCTCGCCCGTTTTCTGCTATACTAAAAGAAACGAATTTTCTGGAGGTATGGACACATGGCAGGACATAGTAAATGGGCGACGACGCACCGGCAGAAGGCGATTGTTGATGCGAAGCGTGGTGCGATTTTCACGAAATTGGGTAATCAAATTGCGATCGCGGCGCGTGGCGGTACCGATCCGACATTGAATGCAAGTTTGGCAATGGCCATTGAAAAAGCCAAGGCCGCCAACATGCCGAGCGCTAATATCCAGCGGGCGATTGACCGCGTGGCGGATAAGAGCGCGGCGGCGCTAGAGGAAATTACCTATGAAGGCTACGGTCCGGGCGGTGTCGGTATCATCATCGAAACAGCGACCGACAATCGTAATCGCACGTTGCCGGAAGTAAAAACCGCATTGGTGAAGAACGGCGGACGCATCGCTGACGCTGGTAGCGTGGCGTTTCAGTTTACTCGTAAGGGCGTGATCACCGTGGCGGGTACGGGCGAGGAATTGCTCCTCCAGATTTTGGATGCTGGCGCTGAGGATGCGGTCGAGGAAGACGGCGAGATCATTGTTTACACGGAGCTGAAAGATTTGGCGAGCGTTAGAAATCAGTTGGTTGAGCAGGGTTTGAGTGTGAAAGACGCCGAGCTGCGCTACATTGCTAATACGCCAGTTGAGATCGCTGATACGGAAACCGCGCAGAAATTGATGAAGGTGGTTGATGCGCTGGACGACTTGGACGACGTGGTGAATGTGCATACCAATGCCGATATCACTGCGGAGTGACCTGCGTTTAGGCCATGTATTGACGGTATATCGAGCGCCCCTAGCGGCGCTCTTTTGCGTTTGGGAGGAATTTCTTTTACAATATAATCAGCCAACATAAGCCAAGCAGGGAGTTCACAATGAAGGTTTTGACCCGCCTACTACTTATGTCAACGATAATTGCGCTGGTGTTTCAGCCGGTGGTGGCGTTTGCGAGCGACTCCCCACCAGAGGCCGCACCTCCTGCTAGCGGCTCGACACCGGTTGCGCCAACCCACACGCCCGCGCCGCGCCCAGCCAATCCAGCACCCAGCCCGACCAGGCCATCAGTCCCAGCAGTGGCTACACCGGACACGACTTCTGGCAGTACGTCTGCATCTACGTCTACGCCTGCTCCGTCGATGCCACCCAGAGATCCATCGACACCCACACCAGTTAAGCCAACGCCTTCCGAACCTCCTGCGCCACCAGCTGCGGCTCGTACATCGGCTAAACTCTTGATCACTAAAATTGGCCTCGATACAGCGCGCGGCGCGTACGTCGAACTCTACAATCCGTCGCCAGGGCCAGTCAATATCGCTGGCTGGACGCTGCAGTATGTTAACCAAAAGGGGCATGTGACAGTGCTTAAAACAATATCGACTGACCTAATGGTGCCGGCGGGCGGGGCGTTGGTGGTCGGTGATAGCCGGCTACCTGCCGAGCAGGCCGACCTGCGGTTTGATAGCCAGAAAGTACTGGCAAAAACCGGCGGCTCTGTCAAGTTGGTGATGAGTGATGGGCGGGTGTCGGATCTGGTCGGCTGGGGCACGGCATCAGAGCGCGAAGGCAGTCCGATTACGCTGGGCGGCAAGCTACACGCCTGGCGCTGCCAAACAAATGGCGTGGTGACTGATACGGATAATAACGTCAGCGATTTTTCGGTCGGTGAGGCGCCGCGTCTACGTGAACTGCCAGCGTGCAGTGAGCCTGACGAGCCGCGTCCGCCAGTTGATCCGACGCCACCGAGCAATCGCTGCAGCGGCTTGAAATTACATGAGATCGCGACCAACGTTGACGCGCCGTTTATCGAGATTATTAACGCCGGGACCAGCGACCTCGACCTCACGGGCTGCACCATTCTCGTGAAGGGTCAGGGCAAGCATAAGGATACGACCCATATATTCAGAAGTATTGAGCTGGCAGCCGGGGCGCTGCATGTCGTTCGGCTGGCAGAGACAAATCTCAAACTGACAAAAACCGGTGGCGGCGAGGTGTACGCGCTGGATGCTAGTGGCAATGAGATCGACCAGACGTCATTTACTGGCCTGGCCAAGGACTCGTCGTGGAGCCTGCTTGACGGGGAATGGAAGGTGACATTTTCACCGACGCCGGCTCGGCCTAATGAATTCAAGCAGTGGCCAGATTGCAAGGCGGGCTATGTGCGTCACGAGCTCACGGGTCGCTGCGTCAAGGAGCCGGTGGAGCCAGTGCCGACGCCGTGCCGTCCGGGGCAGTACCGTTCACCAACAACGGGCCGCTGCCGTAATATCGTACGCGAGCCGGAACTCGCGCCGTGTAAGCCCGGTCAGTATCGTTCACTAGAAACCGGTCGGTGTCGCAACATCGGCAAGCTCAAAACCCAAACGCCGTGTCGTGAAGGGTACTATCGGAGCGAGATAACCGGTCGGTGTCGGTCGATTGCAGCCACAGCCGCCAAAACCCTGAAGCCATGTCCCGATGGTAAGTTTCGTAATCCCGCTACCGGACGCTGTAAGAAAATTGCCGCTGATAGTGACGTGTTGAAGGAGTGTGCCGAAGGCTTTGAGCGCAATCCAAAGACAAAGCGCTGCCGCAAGGTCGCGCTGGCTACTGCACCAAAAACTGGCTTTGCACCGGAGCAGGTCAAGCAGGTGACAGGCGCGATGTGGGGCTGGTGGGTGCTCGGCGGCGTCAGTCTGCTGGCGGTTGGCTACGCTGGCTGGCAGTGGCGCTGGGAAATTGGCCGGGCTGCTACGCGGCTAAAACACGCCATCACGCGCGGCAAGCGATAACTCGGCGAAGTAGCTCGTCGAGGCAGCCGCTTGATTAATTATTACTGTCACCGGCCGGGTGCTATAATAAACGCATGAGAATTATTGGCATTGATCCGGGGACTGGTATCTTGGGCTTTGGTGTGATTGATGCGAAGCAGGGCGGCTACCGGCTGGTAACGGCCGGCGTGATCAAGACGCCCGCCCACACGCCGCTAGACGAGCGGCTGGCGGAGATTTTTGATGGCCTGACAGAGATTATCGCTGAGACTAAACCTGAGGTGATGTCGATTGAAAAATTGTTCTTTGCCCGCAATGTCACCACCGCTATTTCTGTGGCTCATGCTCGTGGTGTGGCGATGCTGACTGGACACAAGGCAGGCCTCGTGATCAGTGAATACACGCCGCTTCAGATCAAACAGACACTGACTGGCTATGGCAAGGCCGACAAAAAGCAGATTCAGGAAATGGTGCGCCTCAACTTAGGTCTCAGCCAGGTGCCCAAGCCAGATGACTGCGCCGATGCACTCGCGGCGGCCATCACCCATGCAGCGACGACGCGCCTTGGCGTGGTATAATTGATACATGGTGCAATTAGGCAAGGGAAAACGAGCTCCGATAAAGAAGCAACCACCGCACATGGGTCGGTATGCCAATCTCGGTCAAGTCAAGGCGAAATCTGGTAAATTACCGCGTCAACACAAACACTTTTTGTGGTTTTGGCGACTGAGTCGGCCGAAAAAAATTATGGTGTGCCTGCTACCAATTCTATTGTTCTTGATCATTGTGCCGATTGCTAGCTATTTTTATTATGCGCGCGATATCGGTGATCAGGAGCGGCTGATGAACCGCAATAATACCGGTATCGTGCTGACTGACGCCAAGGATAAGGTGATTTATAGCGTTGGTAATGCCGAGCGGCGGAACTTGGTGCAGCTCAAAGACATCTCTGAGAGTATGAAAAAGGCGCTGATCGCCAGTGAGGATAAAGATTTTTATAAGCACAGCGGCTTTAATATCTTTAGTATTTTCCGAGCGGCGATTACGCGGCACGGTGGCGGGTCGACCTTGACGCAGCAGTTGGTCAAGAATAACTTGCTCAGCAATGAGCATAGCTTTATGCGCAAATACCAAGAGCTATTTATGGCCATCGCCATTGAACAGAATTATAGTAAAGAGCAGATCTTGATGATGTACCTCAACTCAGTGTACTTTGGCGAAAATGCCTTTGGTATCGAGGAAGCGGCCAAGGTGTATTTCAATAAGTCGCCGAAGGATTTGACACTGGCCGAGAGCAGTATGCTAGTTGGTGTACTGCCGGCGCCAAGCCGCTATTCACCGATCAGCGGCAATGCTGAATATGCCAAGCAGCGCCAAAAGACGGTGCTCGGTCGGATGCAGACAGAAGGCTTCATCACCGAGGAGCAGAAGCAGCAGGCGGAAGCCACACAGCTAGCATATACTGGTGGCGGCGCGGCTCACACGAATTCCGCAGCGCCGCATTTTGCCGAGATGGTCATCAAACAGCTCAGCGACAAATATGGCTACGAAAAAGTCATGCGCTCGGGCTACCGCGTCAAGACCTCGCTGAATCTCGACACCCAACAGCTCCTCCAAGAGAATATCGCCAAACAAATGAAGCAGATCAATCGCCTCGGTGGCACCAACGCCAGCGGTATCGTCATTGATCCAAAAACCGGCGAGGTGCGGGCACTGGTCGGCAGCGCTGATTATAATAACGCCGAGTGGGGCAAGGTCAATATGGTGACCACGCCGCGTCAGCCCGGCTCGAGCTTCAAGCCGCTGTATTATGCGCAGGCGATGGCTGATGGCGCCATCACGCCGGCGACAGTTTTTGATGATAAATTGACTGACTTTAATGGCTACGTACCGTACAATGCTACCCGCCGCTGGAACGGCAAGGTGACGACGCGCAAGTCGCTCAGCTGGTCACTAAATATCCCAAGCGTTCTGATCATGCAAAAGTATGGCATTAATCGTTCCATCCAAGCGGCTAAGAAACTCGGCATTAGCACCCTTGATGAAAACAAAAATTACGGATTGTCACTGGCGCTTGGTTCGGCCGAGGTGCGCCTGAGCGAAATGACCAACGCCTACGCGGCCTTTGCCAATGGCGGCACGCAGTACGAATCGCTGAATCTCATCACCGAAGTCAAGGATAAGTTCAACAAAAACGCTTCGTGGAAAACAGCCAATACGCGTCAAGCCATTAGCCAGGGCGGCGCCTATCTCATCTCTAGCATTCTGTCGGATAATGCCGCGCGGGCAGGGATATTTGGCAGCAGCCTGACGGTGAGTGGCAAGACGGTCGCTGTCAAGACGGGTACCACCAATGATAACCGCGATGCCTGGACGATTGGCTATACGCCGCAATATGCGGTCGGCGTGTGGGTTGGTAATAATGACAATAAAGTCATGAACAGCGGTGGATCGGATGTGGCGGCGCCAATTTGGCGGGCGACGATGACCAAGCTGCTGGCGGGCACGAAAACTGGTTTTGACGTACCAAACGGCGTTGTCCAGCGAAGTGTCTGTAGTAGTAATGGCGGCCTCGCTGATGATTCCAGTCCCGGTGCTTACAAAGAATACTTCCTCTCGAGCGCCATCCCAACCGAGAAATGTGACCAAACTAAGTCAAAGATCGAGGTATGTAACCTCGCGACCAAGCAAATAGAGTCAATTTTTGAAGATCAGTTTGATGCCGCTAAATATTCCAAGAACGCTGCTGATTGTCGGCAGACGTCCACTACTAAGCAGATCACCGTCTGTGATCTAGCTACTAGGCGTCTCATCACCATCAGCGAAGACAAATTTGATGCGACGAAGCATTCGCGAAAGACTGCGTCGTGTGGCAGTACTGGCGATGACGACCAAAATCCAGGCGGCGGCAATGGCAGTGGCGGCGGTAGCGGCGGCGGTTCAGGCGGTGGCAGCGGCGGCACTTCGCCCGGCCCGACCAATCCTCCGGGCGGCGGAGACAGACGACCGTGATCGCCCATCTCTCTGGTATGATCGCTGAGAAGTTTGGCGCGGGCAGCATCGTGATTGACGTTCACGGCGTCGGCTATGAAGTTAGCGTATCGGCTGGTGATTTCGAGGCGGTGACGCTGGATCAAGACGCTAAGTTTTACACCTATCATCATGTGCGCGAGCAGGCGGAAGAATTGTTTGGTTTCTCGAGCCTGGCGGCAAAGAAGCTGTTTGAAATGCTAATCACCGTTCAGGGGGTTGGTCCAAAGGCCGCGTTAGCAATTCTCAGCCTCGGTGATGCGGAGCAGGTGCGTAATGCCATTGCCAACGCCGATAGCGCCTTCGTGCAAAAAGCTGCTGGCGTCGGTAAAAAAACTGCCGAACGAGTGGTGGTTGATTTGAGTGATAAGGTTGGTTTGCCGACGCAGTATGGTCGAGTAGAAACTATAGTCCAGACCGAACTGAACACCTCTGACGAAGCACTGGAGGCGTTGATGGCGTTGGGCTACACCTTGGCTGATGCTACCAAGGCGCTTGAGAATGTTGATGTTAATCTGCCGACGGCGCAACGAGTGACCGAGGCGCTGAAGAAATGAGTAGCGGTAGCTTTTGATACAGTCATTGACAATAAATGCAGCTAGTTATGCTGCAGCAGAGCAGCAGCGAGTGGTCTGTTTGCTATCTATCGAAGGGCTGTACGCGAAGTTCCGTCTTCCCGTCGACTAATCACGCTGCGACACTCACTCCAGTAGCACTGTCGTTATATAGATAGTTCCACCGCTCTTTTTCTAGGATGTTTTTTGTTGATGGAGAATAATATAATTTGTCATATTTTGGTGCATCTATCTCTATCAGGCTACCGTCTTTATTGACGGCGATAATAGTTGTACCAAAGCCTGGCGCGCTATCAATGAGTGAATAGTATATGTGGTCAATTCCGATAACAATGTGGGTAACTGATTCGCAGCCCTTAATTTGGTGAATTGGATGGTCGGCTGGTAGCGGTATGCGGACACCAGAAATGTTGTGTGGCTCTGGGGATACTGTGAGGCTAATGGGATCATCTGGTAGCGTCGCAGGGTCAATATCGCGAATCGGGAATTTTTCTGGATCAAGCCTATTTCTTTCTACGAAATTGAGGACATGAGAGCAGGTATTTTTCTCAGTACACCAAGAATCAATACCATAATGGTAGCCTGTAACGGTCTCTT
The DNA here is from genome assembly GCF_030253515.1 of Candidatus Nanosynbacter lyticus. Taxonomy (NCBI): domain Bacteria; kingdom Bacillati; phylum Minisyncoccota; class Nanosynbacteria; order Nanosynbacterales; family Nanosynbacteraceae; genus Nanosynbacter; species Nanosynbacter lyticus. The sequence goes on along the minus strand of NZ_CP124549.1, from coordinate 675,825 downwards.
GTCCACTCGCTGGATCAATGTCGCCATTTTGTAGTTTAGGAAATTGACCATACCCATTAGTTATATCTTCTATAATATCGTAATCCTCTGGCTTGACATTACGCCACTCCGAGCTTGGGGTTGAATCTGAGTCTGGATATCTGACACTCAGTCTTCTCGTGTGATCAAGTCCAAAAGTATGCGCAGCTTCATGCATAATGACACCAGCCTCAATAGTGTGTGGACTTGTCGTGGTGATAATAAGCTTGCTGTAATGGTAGGCATAGGCGGACCACGGTTGACCTTCGCACGCGTGAGGCGGCAAAATAACGTAACTAACCGCGTTGTCAAGATAGGGAGCATTTTTGACAACTTCCCGTATTTCTTTGCCAGAAAAGCACGGATTACCCGTCTTCGGGTCGATCGGCGCACTGGGCATCACCATTGTTACTGGCTCAAGGACGTTACTCTCGGGAACGCTCATGGTCGTGGCTAGGGTTCCAATAGCCTTCTTGAGCTGTTCCTGTGAACGTTGACCCACGTCAGTAACGTGCTCGGTCGTTGTTAAGGGATCGGTGATAATAACTGGCCGGAAATCGGGCAGAGTGAAGGGCCGATGAGGTTCAGCCTGTTGTGCTGTTGCTGTTTCAGTCGGTGTCGCTGCGGCGGTTGCTGATGGATGACTATCTGGACTGCCGGTGGGCATAATCTTCCAGCCTGTACCAATACTCAGGGCTGTACCCATTGCCCAGCCGACAACGCATACTCCCACTCTCATCCACATTGGTGGCTTGGATGTATTTGGGCGATCTATTGTCTCCTCAGTCTCAAACTGGGGTGTAGCTTCTGCGCACCGCCTGTTCATAATGGTACCAATTCTACAATATAATTTATAATTATGCAATAATATGGTACGGATTGTGAATAGACACTTCTCGTTAGGTGGTATAATTAAAGCTGGCCGGCAACACATGTGCACTGGCATGTGTACCCGCGCTATCTCGGCGGTGTTACCTTTGCTGGTGAGGAGTTTCCTGATCCAAAGTGGCCGCGGCATTTAGAGGACGCGGTGCATATGGTGAGTGATGAGACCTTTCGCGAAATTATGCAGGCACTACGTAGTCGGCTTACAAGAGATTAGTTCGCTCCGGCTTGGATGATATAATGAATGTATGGCAATTGAGAGAATAGTTGATACTAGTTCGCACGGTGATGATGCGGAAGAGCAGCGGATTGAAGTTAGCTTGCGCCCGCAGAGTTTTAGTGAATATGTTGGCCAGGAGCGATTGAAGCGTAATTTACTCTTGGCAATTGAGGCAGCGAAGAAGCGCGGTGAGCCACTGGATCATGTGCTGCTGTACGGCCCGCCGGGACTGGGCAAGACCACCATGGCGACGGTGATCGCCAATGAGATGGGGACGAATTTGCGCATCACCAGCGGCCCGGCCATTGAAAAAGCTGGCGATTTGGCATCGATTTTGACCAATTTGGCGGACGGCGATATTTTATTCATTGATGAGATTCATCGGCTGGGTCGGGCTGTGGAAGAGATTTTATATTCGGCCATGGAAGATTTCAAGCTGGACATCGTTATCGGCAAAGGTCCGGCAGCTCGGTCGATTCGACTGGACTTACCGCGGTTTACGGTGATTGGCGCGACGACGCGGACGGGTAGTTTGGCGGCGCCGCTGCGCGATCGATTTGGACATATTTACCGCTTGGAGTTTTATGAGCCAGAAGATATCGCTAAAATCGTAACGCGGAGTGCGGCCATCCTGGAGTCGTCGATTCGGCATGAAGCAGCGAACTTATTGTCGACGCGGGCCCGCCTGACGCCGCGCATTGCTAACCGCCTGCTCAAACGCGTACGCGACTACGCCGACGTCAATGGCGATGGCATAATTGATGTGAAAACGACAACGAGTGCCCTGGAGATGCTGGAAGTGGATGAGCTGGGGCTGGACCCGGCTGATCGTAATCTACTGCAATCAATCCTGGAAAATTATGGTGATAATCCAGTGGGACTGACGACTATTGCCGCGCTGACAGGTGACGAAGCGACGACGATTGAGGATTTTTATGAGCCGTATTTACTACAAATTGGCTTCATCGAACGCACACCGCGCGGCCGCCGGGTAACGCCAAAGGCGAAAAAACACATCAATATGCTATAATAACAGATATGAAAAAGAGAGTTTTGGCGATACATACCCCTGATAATGTTGGGGAAATAATTACCGTGGCTGGCTGGGTACACTCTCGGCGCGATCACGGCGGGCTGATTTTTATTGACCTGCGCGACCACACCGGGTTGGTGCAACTGGTGATTAATCCTGATAGGGCAGAGGCCTTTCGTTTGGCGGAAAGCTTGCGTGATGAGTTTGTGATTCGTGCCAGCGGCGTGGTGACGGAGCGCGGCGAAGGTTTGAAGAATCCAAATATCGCCAGTGGTGATGTGGAAATCGTGGTGGAGAATTTGGAGATTCTCAACCGTGCTGAAACCTTGCCAATCCAGCCGTTTGCCGAAGAAAATCAGGCAGGTGAGGACTTGCGTTTCAAATATCGTTACCTCGACCTGCGCCGCCCAACGATGCAACAGATGCTGAAAAAACGTGCTGAAATGTACCGCCGGATGCATCAGTATATGGATGACCGCGACTTCATCGAGATTCAGACGCCGATTTTGGCAAATTCCAGCCCCGAGGGTGCGCGTGATTTCCTGATCCCGAGCCGTTTGCAGGAAAATAAGTTTTACGCTCTGCCGCAAGCACCCCAGCAGTTCAAGCAGCTACTGATGGTTGGCGGCGTGCCGCGGTATTATCAGTTGGCGGCGTGCTTCCGCGATGAAGACCCGCGAGCCGACCGACTGTACGGCGAATTTTATCAGCTGGATCTGGAGATGAGCTTTGTTGAGGACGGCGAGGAAGTTCGCCGTGAGGTCGAACCGCTGATGCAGCAGCTGGCGACCGAGTTTGCGGGCAAGAAATTGCTGGATTTGAGCGACTTGTCTGTCGGTGATGGCAGTCCAATTCCGCGCATTTCCTACCGCGACGCCATGGAGACGTATGGCTCGGACAAGCCTGATTTGCGTTTTGGCATGGAGCTGGTTGAGCTGACTGATGTGTTTGCCAGCACCGAATTTGGCGTGTTCAAGAACGCTGAGTGCATCAAGGCGATTTGCGTCAAGAACGGCGCCAGTCTCAGCCGCAAGCAAATCGACCAATTCACCGACATCGCCAAAAGTGAAGGGGCAGGCGGCTTAGCCTACATCACCTACCAAGATGGCGAGGCAAAATCACCAATTGCTAAGTTCTTGAGCGAAACAGAGCTCATGGCAATTCAGCAACAAACTGGTGCAGTTGATGGCGACGCAGTTTTCTTCGGTGCCGACACTCGCCCAGTCGTCAACGCTGTGCTTGGTCGCCTGCGAAACGAATTTGCCGCCCATTTCAACCTGAAAGACCCGAGCGTGGTGGCGTTTGCCTGGATCATCGATTTTCCATTCTATGAGTGGGATGATCACGGCAAGAAGCTTGATTTTGGACACAATCCATTTGGTATGCCAAAGGGCGGATTACAAGCGCTGGAGTCAGCGACGACTGACGCTGACAAGCTCGCCATCGTTGCTGACCAATTCGACATGGTGATGAACGGCTATGAAATCTGCTCCGGCGGCGTGCGCAACCACAACCCAGCAGTGCTGTACAAAGTATTTGACCTGCTTGGCTTTAGCGAAAGCTACGTTGAGGAGAAATTTGGCGCCATGCTAAATGCCTTCAAATACGGCGCACCGCCACACGCCGGCTGTGCCTTTGGTGTTGACCGCATCCTCATGGAACTCATTGACGAAACTAATGTTCGCGAAACCCTGGCCTTTCCAAAGAACGGCTCGGGCGTTGATGTGATGATGGACTCGCCGTCAATGGTTGATTCAGCACAATTGCGAGAATTAGGGCTGTAGAATCTACTCAAAAGTAGCTAGCAGAGTGCTCAATTACGGCAATGTAGCTGGGGGCGTAGCTGTGTTATCTTACTTTTTAATATCGCTTCTATTGCATCAAGTTCAGACTTTTTCTTTCGTACCATCGCAATCTTTTTGCGCAATATATCGATAGCTGTATCCGGTGTAATCTGTCCGTCATTCCATTCCTTGATGTATTGCTTAATCTCCATCAGTGTAAATCCCGCCGACTTGGCGAGGCGTATTTCCGTGAGGTATTCGAGCGCACTCTCGTCGTAGTCTGAATAACTGCGGCTTCCAGCGGGACGTTGTGTTACCGGTAAAATACCGATTTTTGTATAGTAACGAATGGTGTCGATAGAAACACCAGATTTCTCGGAAAGTTGATGAATTAGCATGGTAAACCTCCCTCGTTATGGCCTATTGACTATGGAGTATACTCCATAGATTATACTACTATTTATGAGTAGAAAAAAGTATAATTCAAATCATAAAGTAGTGTTAATTACTGGAGCGTCCAGCGGTATCGGAAGAGCGACCGCTGAGCTGCTTTTGCAGAAAGGTTACATAGTGTACGGACTTGCTCGAAACAGTGAGGCGCTTCAAAAAATTAAAGGCCTTCGGCTAATACCGGGTGATATGAAAGATGAAAAATCACTTGAGTCTGCGGCAAAAAAGATTTGTGATGAGCAGGGAAGAATAGATGTACTTATTAATAATGCCGGCTATGGATTACTGGGGGCGGTAGAGGATATTCCAATTGAACAGGCCCGCAGGCAGTTTGAGGTGAATGTATTCGGGCTGGCTAGACTGACGCAGCTTGTGCTGCCTAGTATGAGAGAAGCGGGCTCGGGCTTGATTATTAATATGTCATCGGTTGGAGGCAGAGTGTATTTTCCGCTCGGTGCCTGGTATCATGCTTCAAAGCACGCTATTGAGGGGTTTTCCGATAGCTTGCGGCTAGAGCTGCAGGAATACAACATCAAGCTTGTGGTAATTGAGCCTGGCTTGATCGCTACAAATTTCTACAAATTAGCTGAAGAGCCGCTTACTCGTTATTCGTCAAACGGTGCCTATAGCGGTATGGCAAAGGCAATATCGCACAACCTATCTCAGTCATACAGGACTATGTCACCGCCTAGCGTGGTCGCGCACAAAGTGGCGACAATTATCGAGAGTAAGCACCCACGACGTCGGTATCTTGTTGGTAAATTAGCGAGAGTTCTCTTCTACACACGGTACCTCTTGGGCGACGGCGTCTTTGAACAAATAGCTAAAAAACAGACGAGGTAAGTGAAGCTACTTGCTCGCTGGGGTCTAGGTTTGATGTAGCGATATTGATGTACGTAGCATCTACACGACGATGGTTTTAGCTTATTGGGCAGGATAGTAATGCTGGCAAGATAGGGGCCTACAGGAAGGCTATAACCGAACACCCAGCCATGCCGCCAATATATCGCCGGCAAAGTACGCCAGTCCAGCGGCGACTGCGCCGAGGAGCAGGGTGATGGCGGCTTCTCGCCATGATGATTGATTACCGACTTTACCTTTAATGAAGCCAATCGTCAGGAAAGCAACTGCTGTTAGTACGGAGCTGACATAAAATAGGCTGGTGTTTGGCGTTTTTAAGCTGGTGACCACGTCGACCAGGTAGGGTAATACCGGCACGCTACCCACGGCGACAAAGGCCAAAAATGTAACTGTGCCAATGATCTTAGGGGAGGCTCGTTTTTGGGTGTCGCGGGCCGACTCTTCATGTTCGGCGCTGGCTGCGAGGTAAGCGCTGGAGCCCATTGAAAATCCATCAGCAATGAGGTTTGCAATGCCTAAAATGAGGATAACCGCGCTGGAAATACCGGCTCCGGCTGAAGCCGCCACTACGGCAAAGGTCGTGACTGTGCCGTCAACTGCACCATACACAAATTCTGAAATGTATCGTCTAAAAAATATTTTCATAGCCATACCAGTGTACCATACATGGTGCGATAAACAGAATAATTATTCAATATTGCGTACCTGGACATCCTGCCAGTCGCTGTTATGGCGTAGTTCTGCGTCGGCACCAGCAAAGACCATCTTCGCCTTGGCATCATCTGCCAGTGTCCATAGGAACCAGGCGGTCATATATGCATCACCGTATTCTAGCACATCTTTATGACCAACTGACTTACGCCGTGCAATGACTCCTGGCTTGCCCCCTTGTAATGCATCAAAATTATGCTTCAAGTCATCGAGCGGACTGATGGCAATACTATCGCTAGCGCCAGTTCCTGCCATCATGAACACCGCTGTATTGAGGCGTGAGACGTCATAGGTCCATTGATTATTATTAGCAGTGCCACGACTCACGGCGCTAGCGGTGTAAAGCGAAGAATACTTATTGCTATTACTATACTTAGTAGCGGCATTGATCGCTCCTGCGCCACCTTGCGAATGTCCAGCGATCCCAATTTTATTAGTGTTGATTAGCCCGCGCACTGGACTCTCGTGGGTTGTATTGTACTGCAGAGCAGCATCAAGCATAGCTGCGGTCGATGCACCAGTACCAGCCCAGCCGTCCTCATTGCCGATTACAACGAAGCCCCAGCTGGCGAGGTGCTCAAGAATTGGTGTGTAGGTGCTAGCTGGTGTTGCCGTGCCATTTACCACTACAATCAGTGGAAAAGTCTGGTTAGCACTCTGGCGCTCAGGGTAATAGAGACGATAGGCCTTAGAACCATCGGTATTATTTTGAATGTAGTGCGCTACTTTGTAGGGTCCGGTCTTGGTGTAATATTGTTCGAGGTTGCCACTAGGGCTAAGCTTATCAGCATAGCCAGTCGCTACACCATCATCTCCGGTAATACTTTGATTGAGATATTGCATGACTAACAGTAGAATCCCAAGGCAGATAATAAGAATGATAGTGATAATTCCGAAAACCTTGAATATTTTTCTCACAATTGCCCTTTCGCTAGGTAAATTATTATAAACAAGACTTATTATACATCAAGTGTATAGTCACAGCAAACTAGCTATACACTTGGTGTATGTAAGGATAGCAATTCAATCAGGCTGTCGTTCGGACCGATTATGCAATGATAACTAGTTCGAAATTAGGTATACTGGGGAGAATGAATGATAAAGACTCTCGCTTTCAGGCGCTGATCCACCAAAAAGGCCGCGAACTGTACCGGCCGATGCCGTGGCGTGATCAGCCGACCTTGTACTATGTGCTGGTGAGTGAGCTAATGCTGCAGCAAACCCAGGTCGCTCGCGTCTTGACGAAGTTCGGAGAGTTTACTGCGAAATTTCCAGATATTGAGTCACTGGCAGCGGCCGAGCTGACCGAGGTGCTCCGCGCGTGGCAGGGGCTGGGCTATAACCGCCGCGCTCAGTATCTTCACCGGGCGTCACAAGCCATTGTCGCTGGTGCCCCGGTGGCCACGCTAGATGACCTCGTTGAGTTACCAGGCATCGGCATCAATACCGCTGGCGCCATCATGAACTATGCTTATCAAGTGCCAACACCGTTCATTGAGACCAATATTCGTACCGTCTATCTCAATCATTTCTTTGCGGGCCAGACGGCAGTTGCGGATCGCGACATATTGACTGTTGTTGAGCAGACGATGGACCAGGCAAATCCGCGTCAGTGGTTTTGGGCGCTGATGGACTATGGTAGTGAGCTCAAATCTCAGGGAAAGGGCAAATTATCCGCCAGTCGCCACTACACCAAACAATCACAATTCACCGGTAGCCTCCGCCAGATGCGGGGCGAGATTTTGCGTCGATATATTGGCGGGCAGCCGCTCGCTGAAATTACCGCTGAGTTGCAGGACGATCCACGATTTGCGGCGGCACTGGATGGTCTGCGACGGGACGGTCTCATTGCTGTAAAGTGACAGAATAGAGCGCTAAGCTATTGACATTTCAAACTGCCTATGCTATCATAGCCACAGTCAATACGACAAACATAAACAGTAACAAAGGAAGGGTATGGAAGACATGCAAACAGTTATTATACTGATGACCGTAGTGATCATTATTCACTCGGTGACGATTATTGTCTTGTTCGGTGTAATAATTTCACTGCTGACGAAGCTCAAGCGCCTCGTCAACCAGGCTGAAGCGGCGGTGTCTAACATCGCTCAAGCAACTGAGTGGCTGTCTCCAGTAAAGTTATTTACTGAAGTCGTGCAACTCTTTCGCAAAAAATAATTATCTGTTCCATATATCAATTTAATAAAAACAAACAAGGAGATATATATGAAAAAAGTATTAACAGTTCTCGGCGCCGCAGCGGCTGGTTTCGTGGCTGGTATTTTGACCGCACCAAAAAGCGGCAAGGAAACTCGCGCTGACATCAAGAAAAAAGCTGGTGAGCTAAAAACTGCCACTGTCAAAACTGCCAAAAAAGCCCAGGCTGCCGCCAAAGATAGCGCTGAAGCAGCCAAGGTCGGCGCTCAAAAAGTTGGCGATGTCGTTACTGGAACCGCTCGTACGGTCAAGGCCGACACCGAGAAACATTTCAAGAAGTCGTAGTAGCAGTTTGACCTAAACGCAAAAACGCGAGATAATAAAAAAGATGAAACATCTTCGTAGTCTCGCGTTTTTTGTGTGCGGTATTAGCCTGGCCGGCGTAATGATACGGTCGGGTATTGCTATGGCACAGACTGCGCCGAGTTCGCCGCCGCTCCATCTGATCCGCAGCCAGTGTCAGTCTATTCGTTCGACATTACAGCGGATTCAGCATAACGACGCCTTGCTGCGGGTTAACGCCGGCCAAGCATACAACACAATCTCGACTAATCTCATCGCCAAACTAAATAGCCGTTTGGCATTGGCGCAGGTTGACAGCTCGCGAATGGTGATGATCGCTCGCGACTACGAAGAGGCGCGCAAGGCGTTTGCTCAGCAATACAATGAGTATGAGTCCAATTTGGCGGCACTAGTCAAGACGGATTGTAGCGACAAGCCGGGCGAGTTTTATGCGCAGCTGATCAAGACGCGCGATGCACGTCGGCAGGTCAGCGAATCGGTGACGACGATGAGTAAACTGGCGGCGGATTACCGCGTGGCGGTGGAGCAGCTCAAAGTGAAACTATCAAGCGGAGGTAGTCGTGGATAAGCTCAAGCAACTCAGTCGCCGGTTGGTCGAGCTGACTATGCAACATAAATTACCGACGATGGTAATTAGCGTAATTGTGGTGTCGATCGTGCTCGTTGGTATCTCGATGCACTTATACTATTCGTCAGATGCTTTCAGAGTGGATTTAAGCCGACCGGATTATGTACCGTATCGGGCGCAGATTGATAACTCCAACGATCGTAATCGGGATATGTTTGAGGCGCAGGGCGAGGTGACAGGTAGGGTATTGAATGATTTCCTGCAAAAATACAAACAAGAAGAAAAAAAGGCCGACGGTGCGCGGGCATTTGCTAGCAATGTGTTGAGTGATGATCAGCTGGGTGTCAATGGTGGCGGCAATGGCGCCGGCGGCGCGACAACACAAGGTCAGGACGGCTCGTTAGAGTAATTCTTATTGCTAGCGGGAGGTTGGTCACATCACCTTATCATAGTTTTGTGGTTCGTTAATGGCTCGGTTCGCGATTAATTTTTATGCGTTATCGCTGTTGGGATGACAGCTAGCTCAATCTCTTGTTTTTCAAATTCTTTGAGGAGCCGGCGGCGCATCTCTGAGGTAACCGCCCATTGATCTGATGGCTGAACTTTTCCAGCAACGATCAATTCAACTGATCGACCAGTGATATCGCCGACGGAAACAAATTTTGGTGGCTCAATAATTTTCTTATCCCAAGATTTTTCCTTGCTGAGTTGTTGGCCGGTCTCGTTGATGATATCAGCGGCGCGGCTAATGTCGCTGCTTGGATCAAGCTGCAAGGTAAAGCGCGACATGCTATATCCCATCGTTTTATTAATAACATGCTGGATGGTGCCGTTTGGTAGGTAGTGTACATTACCATCAGCATCGCGGAGTACCGTTGATCGGGTGCCGACGCGCTCAACAGTACCGCTCGCTCCCATGACGTCAACCACGTCGCCGACTCGATATTGATTTTCAGCGATGATAAAAATGCCAGCCAGAAAATCTTTGACAAGTGACTGCGCACCGAATCCGAGCGCCACGCCGATGATACCGGCGCTAGCAAACAGCGGTGACAAGTCGAAGTAGAATAATTTACTGGCGACCATAGCGGCGATATAGGCAATAATGGTGATGCGCCAAAAACTACGAATCAGCTGCGTCAGCGTATTTTCGCGCTTTTCGATATCTTTGCGGTGCCATGAGCGGTGCTTGGCGGTGGAGTGGATCGCGTAGCGAATTGCCCAAGTAATGAAGATGCGGCCAAGATAATAAACGATAACCGCGCCGATGACGACACTGACCGTTTCAACCATCCGCTCGCTTACCAGCCAGCCTAGCCCATGCTCGGTCATCCATTCGTCAACGCGCGACGAATTTAACAGTTGTTTGATAAGCGTATCCGTCATGAGTTTAGTATAATGAAAAGTATGAGTTTTGTCGATCCAAATCAATTTGTCATCACCCGGCGGCGCAAGAAGTATAAATTCGCACTATTTAACAATTCGCCACTTTGTTTTGAGTATGATGAGTGGATGCCGCGGTCGATTGACGTGCTGGAGGTCGGTGCTGGAACGGGACTGTTTAGTGTCGAGCTGGCGGCGCGACATCCCGAGCAGCAGTTTCTGGCGGTCGATGTCAAGGCCGATCGACTGCAAAAAGGGGCACGTGCGGCCGAGCAGCGTGGCCTCAGGAATATCTGGTTTGTGCGGGCGCGAGCAGACCAGCTGGGTGAGTTATGTGAGGCTGGATCACTCAGTCAGTTGTGGGTCACTTTCCCCGATCCATTTCCACGCCAGCGCTCCAGCGGCAGGCGTTTGACGCACCCGCATTTTTTAACGCAGTACGCAAAGTTGCTTGATGAGGGCGGTGAGCTACTGCTCAAGCATGATGATCACAACTTTTTCTGCTGGAGCTTGGAGCAGCTGGTGGTGGCTGGCTGGCAGCTTCGGGGGCTAACGTTTGATCTGCACGAATCGGAGCGATTTGACGAGGAGAGCGATGCCCGGATCATGACAACCTACGAACAGCGCTGGGTTGGCGAGGGGAAAGCGATTGGGTTTGTGGGAGCAGGGAAATCTATTAACCGAGCTTCATGAAACCATGCTGCATTGAGGCGAGGGAACGGTTTTTATATCGCTTGTCTTCGCTGACATCATCACCAAACCACTTTGGTGGCGTGAAGGCATCCGCACGAACCGATGCCTCCGTTTCGCGACCGCTGAATTCAATCTCTGCCGTGACTAGTCCTGATAAATGTCCCGCATACACATCAAGCTCAATCGTGTGCTGGTTATTGTTACTGTCAGTGAAGGGTATGTAGTATCTAGTTTTTTCAACGCGATTGCCTTCGGTCTGTGGCCAGAGTGCCTTGAACATCTCGCCAGTTATCTTAATGTTTTGCTCGCCGCGGACAACTGTACCGGCAGTCTTGACAGTTAGCTCAAACCGCTCACCATCACCGAAGCTACGAATACGTGTTTCGGATCCATCACCACTAACTGCTAAATATCCTTGCTTAAGATCAGCATGAGGATAGTTCTCTAGACCATCAGGAAGATTATCTGGGTCGATGAGCCACTTTCTTTCAACTTCTTTCAGTTGGTTTGGTCGTTCCGGTATATGAGTTTCTTTTTGTCTTTGACGTTCTTGCTCATACTTATTTTCAAAAAGATAGGCAAGGACGGCGTAGAGTTGTTCAAGCTCAGGGAATTCGTTATGGAACACGTCTCGCCATTTAATGGCTAGCTTATCATGGGAGCTACGAAGCTCGTCAATACTTGCGACGCCGAAGTCTTCTTCGACAACTCGAGTACCCTGACCGGTGATGTCAACGACAGCCGGAAGAAGTTTGTCAACGAGGCGGACAAAACGAGCCTCTGGTGTATCCTGCCTCTCATATGACGCTAACGCTTCGGCTTCAAGTAGCGGTAGTTCCTTTAGTAATTTTTTCAAGGCTATCTGTTCGCGACGTTCTTTCTCGGCTTGTTCATCTGGTGACAGGTTAAATGTTGCGACATCACCGACCTCAATCTCTATCATGTCGTGAACAAGGCTGTAGTGGCGGATACGATCTATATCAAGATTAGGGTAGAGTATTCGTGCTAGATTTGGAGCTAATGTCGCCAGTAGAAAACTGTGTTCTACATCTGTTTCACGATCTCCGTTTTTTCGTCGAGGTATGCGGTCAACGCCTGAAAAGTTATCCACCAAGCAAGAGGATTCAATTGCCAGACTTGACATTTTCAGCAGCAGTGACCATCGCTCCCTATCATATAGAAGTGTGTCGAGAGCCTGACTATTTGATGACTCTATTGATGGATATTTTTCTTGGCGTAGTGCCTCTAGCAATTCCACAGGTTTGATATTATCCACCCTAGCTTGAGCTTGTATTACTTCGCTAGCCATATTTCCTCCTTGATAATAATAGGCATTATAGCACTCATTAATTGTATTTACTTGCCAAGCATAATTCTAGCAAGTATAATTTGACTCAACTATGATTGACCAATTTATCCCCGAACATCACATCCAGAAGCATATCCTTGGCGTGTTAATGCATATGAAATATGCGCGATTTCGGGATATGCGGCCGCCAAAAGTCGATACTAATCTCTATACCTACCACTTAAATCTATTGAAGAAGCGGGGATTTGTCATCAAGACGGATGATGGATACTGTCTGGGGCGGGAAGGGCTATCGTATGTCGATAGAGTTAGTATTAAATCACTCAAAATTCGTACCCAGCCGAAAATTATTACCATGATTGTCATCCAGAATGCTAATGGCGATGTGCTACTCCAGCGACGCACTAAGCAGCCACATATCGACACCTGGACGCTGCCATATGGCAAGCTACACATTGATGACGAGTCGGTCTTGGCCGCTGCTCAGCGGGAGGCACGCGAGAAATTGGCGGTGGATAAGCTACCGCTGACACACGCAGGTGATTGCTATATTCGCGTCCTGATTGAGGGGGAGATATTATCATCGACACTGGCGCACGTATTTTATGGTGAGACCGATGAAGTTGTGGCGGGCGAAGAACTCGTGTGGGCTCGTCCGCATCGATTGGCGGATTATGACTTAGCACCAGCGGTTGAACAAATCGTGGCGCGGACGTTCTTTCACGACCCGTTCTTTTTTGAGGAATTTGTGGCAGAATTAAAGTAAGTAATTGAAAGGAGAAACTATGACAATTGATGAGTATGCCAAGAAGGCTATCGCGACACTGATCGGTACGCATGAATACGGGGACGTTGACGCGCGACTGATGGCACAAGTGCTTGGACTGGTTGGTGAGTCGGGCGAAGTGGCTGAAAAGTTCAAAAAGCTGGTTCGCGACAAGCAGGGCATATTGACAGACGATGACCGCACAGAGATTCTCAAAGAATTAGGCGACGTGTTGTGGTATGTTAATGCAGTGGCGCATCTGCTCGGTTCTAGCCTCGAGGAAGTTGCCCAGATGAACAACCAAAAGCTCGCCAGCCGCCAAGCCCGCCAGCAGCTGCACGGGCAGGGCGATAATCGCTAATATTTCTCATTGAACTCCCATACGATATGCGCTATACTCAAGCATAAGGGTAATTATGCGCATTTCTGACAGTAGTATTGAGAAGATTTTGCGCCAGGGTGAGGTAATTTCTGAGTCACAGCTGGCCGAGTTAAAGATGGAGGCGGAACGTACGCACCATTCGTTGCAGACGATTATCTTGGAGCACAAAATCCTGAGCGAGGTACAGCTCGGGCAAAAGATTGGCGAATATATCAATGTGCCGTTTGTGACCATCGAGCCAAAGGATATCCCTGATGACGTTCTCAAGCGTATCCCCGAGCACATTGCCCGTCAGTACAATGTCGTATTGTTTGCAGCTGATGATAATGGCGTCCTGAGTTTGGCGATGGAAGACCCGGATGATGTACAGGCGCTGAACTTCATCCAGAAAGAGATTGGTTACAACATCAAGGTGTTCCTGGCGACAAAAAACAACATTCTTGACTGCCTGGAGAATTATCGCGGTAACATTACCGATGAGCTGGATGAAGTGGTGTCAATCCAGAGTGGTGCTGAATCAGATTCACAAAACGTCTCTGAAGAGGAAATTTCTGAGAATTCGCCGATCGCCCAGACGGTTAACTTGCTGCTGGAATATGCCATCAAGTCGGGTGCTTCAGACATCCACATCGAGCCGCGCGAGGATTTCGTCCAAGTTCGTTACCGAATTGATGGTGTGCTCAAAGAAGTGAATAAATTACCACGCAATGTTCAGGGTGCGCTGGTTAGTCGTATCAAAATCCTGTCAAATTTGAAAATCGACGAACGCCGCGTGCCGCAAGACGGTCGCTTCAAGATCAAGGTCTCGGGTAAGCAATACGCGCTGCGTGTGTCGACGCTGCCGATCGCTGATGGTGAGAAAATCGTCATGCGTATTTTGGACGAGTCCAATCAGGCGGTTGCCCTCGATAGCCTCGGCTATTGGGGGTTGTCGCTGAGTACGCTTAAAGACGCCATGGCGCAACCAAACGGTATGATCTTGGTGACCGGGCCAACTGGTTCAGGAAAGTCGACCAGTTTGTTTAGTGTGCTATCAGAACTTAATACGCCGGATGTAAATATCTCAACCATCGAAGATCCGGTTGAATACAAGATCCCCGGGGTCAACCAAACCCAGACTAACTCGAAAGCTGGCATGACCTTTGCTTCGGGACTACGCGCGCTGCTGCGTCAAGACCCGAACATCATCATGGTTGGTGAGATTCGCGACGGCGAGACCGCCAACCTCGGTGTGCAGGCGGCGCTGACTGGACACTTGGTGTTCTCGACGCTCCACACCAACAACGCAGCCACCTGTTTGCCGCGTCTATTGGACATGGGAATTGAGCCATTCTTGATCGCCTCGACGGTCAAGGCGGTGATCGGCCAGCGCTTGGTGCGGCGATTGTGTATGCATTGTCGTCAGCAATATGTGCCGGATGCCGGGGAGCTCGCCTATATCGTTCAGATGTTTAACCTCAAGCAGGGCTCGATGCAGCGACTGCATGCATTGGAGCAGCAGGCGGCGGCTGACAAGATTGGCGGCAATACACCGCTCGGTTCGACCGACGTGACGATTCAATATTTGTGGCGACCAAATCCTGAGGGCTGTGATGAGTGCGGTCATAATGGCTTCAAGGGGCGCGTTGGTATTTACGAAGTCCTCGGTATTTCGATTCCGATCCAAAAGATGATCACCGCTAATGCTACTAGTAATGAGATCCAGCAGCAGGCGATCAACGAAGGAATGGTAACGATGCAGACGGATGGTTTCGTCAAGTCGCTGCGTGGCGTGACAACGCTAGAGGAAGTTTTGAGAGCAACAAGGGAGCAATAAATGACAAAATTTAAATATATCGCAACTAAAAATAACAATCAGCCGATCAACGGCGAGCTAGAAGCCAGCAGTCGCGCCAGTGCTATCCAGCTCATTCAAGCTCAGGGCATGAAGTTGGTCGATCTCAAGGAAGCTGGCGATGAAAAGAAAGGGTTTCGTTTTGGGGGTGGCAAAAAATCAGTACCGACCGAGGAGCTAGTTAGCTTTACCAGGCAGCTGAGCACCATGGTGTCTGCCGGTGTGCCAATTCTCAGGTCACTCAACTCAATGGCGCAGCACGCCGAGAGTCCGCATTTTCGCGAGGTTTTGAATGCAGTATCTAAGGAGATTGAAGGCGGTACCTCGTTCGCTGATGCGCTGAGCAAGCATCCTGAGGCGTTTAGTGATGTGTATGTCAACATGGTGCGCGCCGGTGAAGCGGGCGGTATTCTTGATGATATTTTGAAGCGCCTGGCCCTGCAGCAGGAAAAGAACTCATCAATGAAAAAGAAGATTAAGAGTGCTATGACCTATCCGATGGTGCTGATCGTCATCACTATCGGGGCGTTCTTTGGTTTGATGATTTTTGTCCTGCCGATGATTGGCAAGACGATTAAGGATCTGGCGGGCGAGGACGCGGAGCTGCCAGCCCTGACGCAGATACTGATGAGTATCAGCCAGTTTATGGTAAGTTTTTGGTATATTATTTTCCCGCTATTATTTGGCGGTGTGTATGCGCTGCTTCGCTACATCAAGTCGCCAAAAGGTAAAGTCAAGTTCCATCATTTTGTCCTGAAAGCACCGATCGTCAGTAAGATTATTCGCAAGGTGGCGGTGGCGCGGTTTACCCGTACCTTCTCGGCGCTGATCGGTGCGGGTGTGTCGGTACTCGAGGCGCTGGAAGTAACGGCCCGGGCAGTCGGTAACACGGTGTATCAAGATTCATTGCTTGATGCTGCCAAGCGCATTAAGAATGGCGAGGTCTTGTCGCGGATTATCAATGAGCGCGAAGATCTCTATCCACCAATCGTTGGCCAGATGCTGGCGGTCGGTGAAGAGACGGGCCAGACGGATAAGGTGCTGGTCAAGGTGGCGGATTTTTATGAGGAAGAGGTCGATGCAGCGATTAGCGGTTTGAGTTCGACGATTGAGCCGGTGATGATCGTCTTTATGGGTGGTATGGTCGGCTTGATCGCGGCGGCGGTGATGATGCCGATTACTGGATTAGCAAATCAAATTAAGGGGTAGTTGGTTTTTCAAAATGCTTATGCTATACTTAACAAAAAGAAGAGATGTGGGCAAACGATAGTGGCAAATATTTTCTACAAGTCAAAGCCGATCATCGGGCTTGATATTAACAAGGCCGGCGTTCGGGTAATGTCAGTCGATATGGCACGGATGACGGTGCATGGATACGGCGCGATTGAGCTGGATCCGGCGAAGGACGAGAGCGATGACCGGGCAGAGTATCTCTGCGGCAAGATCAATCAAATGTTTGAAAAGAATATTGTCGGACGGCTCGGCAGTAACCGCGTGGTACTGGGATTGCCGACGACCAAGACATACGCGCGCACCTTTGCGCTGCCGATCAAGCAGGAGAATAAGATTGAGGAGGCGGTGAATCTCGAGGTCGAGCAGTATGTGCCGATGCCGCTCGATTCGCTTTATGTTGATCATCAGATTATCAAGCGCGGCAAAGAAAATTTATCGGTCTTGATGTGCGCGGTGCCGCAAAAGATTGTTGACGAGCAGCTGGCAATTGTTGAATCGTGCGGTATTGAGGTGGCGATGATTGAGCCGAGTATCAATGCGGTGGCACGACTGCTTGAGCGAACTAAAGAAGGGTCGCTGCCGACAGTTATCGTTGACATCGGCCCAGCGACGACCGATATCGCTATTCTTGATGCGGCAATTCGCGTGACCGGTGGTCTAAACATTGGTGGCAATACATTGACGCTTGACATTGCGAAAAAATTGAACGTACCACTCGAGACGGCGCACCAATTCAAGGTGCTTAATGGCCTCAACACTGGCCCGCGCCAAGAAAAAATTACCGAGGCACTAAAGCCGAGTCTGCAGCGGATCATCGGTGAAATCCAGAAAGTTATTCGCTACTACACCGATCGCTTCCCGGATGAATCCCGCCTTGAACAGGTGTTGATCGTTGGTAGCGGTAGTAGTGTGCCAGGGCTTGGTGAGTACTTTACGGGCGAGCTGACCCTGCCAGCACGAGTGGCTAGTCCGTGGCAGTCGCTGAACTTTAATAATTTAGCACCGCCGGCCAAACAGCTACGACCGCGGTTTATGACAGCAGCTGGCTTATCACTGGTGCGAGCGGAGGAGATTTGGCATGATTAATCTATTACCGCCGAAAGTTAAACGTGAGATTGTCGCCGGCCGGTCAAATGTGATATTGTGGCGCTACTGCGTGGTGTCGTTAATCCTCGGCTTCTTACTCATCGTGGCGACAGTAGGTATTTATTTGATCATGGAGCATGCAAAAACGACTGCTCAGCAGACGATTGAGACGGGTAACCGTCGGGCGCTGCAGTATCAAAAAGTCCAGCAGGATTATGACTCGTTTAGTGCAAACCTCAAGATTGCTAAAGCAATCCTTGATAAAGACGTGCGATATTCAAAGGTGGCACTCAAGATTGCCCAGGCGATGCCATCGGGAACAATTTTGCAAACGTTGACGCTGGATAGCAAGAAGCTCGGCACGCCGATGACTATCAACGCACGCGGCAAAACGTATGGCGATGCACTGCGGCTGAAGGACAGTTTTCAGCAGTCAAACCTCTTTAAGGATGTTAATCTCGCCTCGGCGGTGGCCGAAAAAGAAAACAAGGACGGTTACCCAATCAATATTACAATTAATGTGACGATGGTGCCGGAGGTCGCGAAGCAATGAGTGAGAGAAAACGAGAAAAAATGACACCGGCGGTGACCATGCGGATCGTCTTTGCGCTGTCGCTAGTACTGATCTTGGTCGGCATGGGAGGGATCGTTTATTTCGGCTACACCATGCTGCAGGGTACCGCTGAGGAAGTCTCTAAGATTCAGACTGAGGCAAAAGCGGTTGACGCTAAGGTGCAAAATCTAGCGCGGCTGGAAAAGGAGATGGAGAAATATAAGGATAGTGTTGCCAAGGCTCGGCAGCTAGTAGCAGAAACTCAGCAATATCAATATCAGAATCAGATCATCAATGACCTCACTACTTACGCCAATCAATCAGGCGTTGGCATTGCTGGGTTCACCTTCACATCAGGCTCGGCTGGAGCCAAGTCAAACTCGGGTTCATCAGGCACCTCGGGTACGAATAACAGCTCCGGTTCAAACAGCGCTGCCGGGCCAAAAAGCATGAAAGTGTCGGTTCGCCTCAACGAAAAAACAGATTACATGGCGCTGCTTCGATTTATGCATTTGATTGAGCAGAACTTGACGCGGATGCAGATCGCTAGTGTCAGCATGTCCAAGGCTGAGGGGGTAGGCCAAGTGAGTACGCAAACCCTGGATGTGGAGGTATATGTTCGATGAAAAATTCACCTGATATTTCACAAATTGGTACACTGGTGTCGCGGTTTTTCCATCGCTACCACGTTATCCTTTATACATTGACGGTGGTGGTTGGTGTGTCGGTGGCAATTTTCCTGCTCTACAGTCTACTCGCCTCGTCGAATCCAAAAGAAGATACCATCCAACAACAGACGACGCGATTTGACCAGAAGACGATTGACCAGATCAACAGTTTCCGTACGCGCGATACCGCCAACGCCAATTTTAGTCTGCCGGCGGGGCGGACGAACCTGTTTGCCGAATAGCGTGGATATCGCTATAATGTGAGAAGTATGCTAATTTCTGCTGAACGATTTGATAACGCACCGGTGATGAGCCTACAGACTGGCTCGGAGCTGGCACGGACATCGCGGGCGGTGATTGACCCGCGCAATTTATCAATCGTGGCGTATGAGCTAGAAGGGCCGACGCTTGATCAGTCACCGAGTTTACTGCGGATCGCCGATGTGCGGGAAATTGGGCCGCTGGGTCTGATCATTGATTCGGCGGACGAGCTGATTATGCCGAGCGACGTCCTGAAGATCAAGGAAGTGTATGAGTTTCAGTTCGCACTAGTTGGTAAGCGGGTCATTGATGAAAAAAATCATAAGGTTGGCAAGGTCATCGGCTACACGTTGGAGGCCGGTAATTTTGTCATTCAGCAGCTCCGGGTGCGGCGACCACTACTCAAGAGTTTTGGCGATACTGAACTGCTGATTCATCGTTCGCAGATCGTTCGTGTGACTGACGAACATATCGTTGTCAAGACGCCAGAGATCCGCCACAAGGAGCCGGTTGTGCAGCCACAGCCAACGTTCGAAAATCCATTCCGAAAGGCGCATCCTGCGGCCGAAGCTGACGGCAGCGACAGCAAATGAGCCAGATTATTACCAGTATCACAGCGATGCAGCAGCTGGGTCAGGTGATTGGGCGCAGCCTGAAGGGTGGTGAGGTGATTGAGCTGGTCGGGGACATCGGCGCTGGCAAGACAACGCTAACGAAAGGTGTTGCCGAGGGGCTCGACATTACTGAACCGGTGCAAAGCCCAACATTTACTATTTCCCGCGTGTACCAGTCGCCGGGCGGCTTGACGCTGGCTCACTATGATTTTTATCGATTGGGTGAGGCGGGTATCATGGCGGAAGAAATTCATGAGGTAACCATGCAACCACAGACCGTAACAGTGGTTGAGTGGGCGGGTGCCGTCGAGCAGGTATTGCCAGCTGATCGACTGACAGCGAGGATTCTAGCAATTGACGAACAGTCGCGGCGTGTCACGTTGAGTGCTGGCGGGCCGACGAGCCGGGCACTCCTCGCGGCAATCAGTGCGGCGGACGAGGAGTTAGCGTGATTATTCTGCTCGATACATCGACGATGACGTGCCGTTTAACGATTGTTCAGGGTGATACCTGGCGAGAGGTGGCTTGGGAAGCGGGTCGTGGTTTAGCCCGAGGGCTGCTACGATTTTTGGACGAGCAGACCGGCGGCATTCACCACATCAGTGGTATCGGCATCATGCGTGGGCCGGGTAGCTTTACGGGACTGAGGATTGGCTGTGCGGTGGCAAACACGTTGGCGGAGGGACTCGGCATTCCGATCGTTGGCAGTAGTGGCGATCACTGGCGAGATGACTGCCTGGAGCGGCTGAAGCGCGCCGAAAACGACACGATTATTCTCCCCGAATATGGCGGCGCGGCTCACATCACGGCTCCGCGCAAATAGTGGTATTTTCATCCGCAATATCGTACAATAAAAGTAGGACGGCTTTAGATTAGTGGCTCGGGCCGTTTTATTGCATCAGTTGAATATGGCCAGTCGTTGATACATTTCTCGGGGTGTATACCCGGGGCGACTGGTCAGAAAAGAAAGGAAATCATATGGTAGGAATAGTTATTGGCGGCTTGGTTGGCGCGGCACTTGGCGTGGGCGGTTTTTACGCCTATCAGCGAACACGGCAAGCTAATGGCAAGTCGCAAATTGAGCGTGACATCGCCGAGGCAAAGAGTAAGGCGAGCGACATTGTCCTGAAAGCTAAGGACGAAGCCTTAAAAATCGAAAATGAGCGCCGCCGCGAGTGGCAAAAGACCGAGAATCGGTTGGCGGATCGCGAGCAGACGCTGGATCGGAAATTGGACGAACTAGACAAGCGGGCGGAGAAGCTGCGCGCACACGAAGATGAGGTTGATAATCTCAAGGAAGAGATTCGCACTATTCGCACGCGTCAGCAGGAGAAGCTCGAGAAGATTGCGGGCCTAAAGAAAAAGGATGCTGCCGACAAGCTCATGCAAATGACAGAGCGCGATATCAAGAACGATCTGGTCGGATTGGTGTCAAAATTACAACACGAGGCTATGGATGATGCCGAAGAGCGGGCGCAGATGATCTTGCTCACGGCGATGGAGCGGATGAGCAGCGAGGTGACGGCTGAGCGAACAGTCACGGCCGTCAAGCTGACTGATGATGAGATGAAAGGTCGAATCATCGGCAAAGAAGGTCGCAACATTCAGGCGTTGCAGCGCGAGACTGGTGTCGATATTTTGGTGGATGATACGCCGGGTATGATCGTGCTGTCGAGTTTTGATCCAATTCGCCGGCAGGTGGCTCGATTGAGCCTCGAGATGTTGATGAAAGATGGCCGTATCCACCCGGCCCGCATTGAAGAAGTTGTCGCCAAGGCGAAAAAACAGATCGATAAAGAAGTCAAGCAGGCCGGCGAGGACGCCATGCGCGAGACGGGCGTCGTCGGCATCCCGAAGGAAATGCAGCGACTGCTCGGTGAGCTGAAATTCCGGACGAGTTACGGGCAGAACGTATTGAAGCATTCGACTGAGATGGCCCAGATGGCTGGGGTGATCGCTGAGGAAATTGGCGCTGATGTGCGCATCACAAAAATCGCGACATTGCTGCATGACGTCGGTAAGGCGGTAACGCATAAGATCGAGGGTAAGCATCACCACATCGGTGCCGAGCTAGCGCGCAAATACGGCATGGACGAGCGGATCGTTCACGCCATCGAAGCGCATCATGATGATATCGAGGCGACGACGCCGGAGGCATTGATCGTACGAGTGTGCGACGCCGCCAGTGCTGCTCGGCCAGGAGCACGCAATATTTCAGCCGAGAATTTTGCTGAGCGGATGCGCGACCTAGAGAACGTAGCAACCAGCTTTAATGGTGTTGATAAAGCCTATGCAATTTCTGCGGGGCGCGAAGTGCGGGTGATTGTCCGGTCAGAGGATATTGATGATCTGAGCGCATTCAAACTGTCGCGCGATATCGCTACTAAAATTGAATCAACCATGCAGTACCCAGGCACTATCAAGGTTAATGTAATCCGTGAAACACGGGCGATCGAGTACGCAAAATAATGAGAAGTGGTTGGTTGCCGCATGAGGAGTGGCTAAAGACGCAGGACACTCGGATCGCCAGTGCTGCGCTGCTGATTGAAAATCCGGCGGGTGAGCTGCTCACAGTCAAGGCGTATTACAAGACGCACTGGAGTCTGCCCGGTGGTATGGTTGACGCTGGCGAAACGCCGCTACAGGCAGCACTTCGCGAAGCCCAGGAAGAGGTCGGGTTAGTCGTCACCGAGGAGGAAGTTTCGTTTTTTGCGGTAGCGTCACGCTCCAGCGACAAAGGACTGGCGCATCAGTATATCTTTCGGGCCGTGCTGGATGATGAGCGACTTGGGCAGATCGTCTTGCAACAGTCGGAAATTGACGCCTATCAGTTCCTGAGCCGCGACGCAGTGCTGGCAAGCAATGAAGGATTCGCGTGGTCAATACCACATTGGGCTCATCATCGGCCAGGCGGCTATGTCGAAACGCGAATCGTTGACGGCGATGACGAACGTCAAGAGGCGGTTACGCAATTCGTGGGATTTGGTTCGTAGGAAAAATAAACGGAGGAGGAATGATGGGAATATTAGTTATCAGTCGACACGGTGAAAGTGAATGGAATCTGCTCGGCAAGTGGACGGGCTGGACGGACGTGGGGCTCACGGAAAAAGGGCGGGCCGACACAGTGCGGCTGGGTGCGCTACTCAAAGACATCAGGTTTGATGAGGCGTATACGTCGGCACTCAAGCGGACGCACCAAACGCTGGATGCGCTGCTTGAGGGGCGCGGCATGGGCAGTCTGCCGACGACGCAAGCAGCCGAGCTGAATGAGCGTGATTATGGTGATCTGACTGGTAAAAATAAGTGGGAAGTCAAGGCGGAGATTGGCGAGGAAGCCTTCAACGGTATCCGGCGCGGCTGGGATTATCCAGTGCCGGGTGGTGAAACGCTCAAGGATGTTCATGCGCGGGTCGTGCCGTATTTTGAGCGGGAGATTTTACCAAAATTACAGGCCGGTGAGAACATTCTATTAGTGGCGCATGGTAATTCTATCCGCGCGCTGATGAAACATCTCGACCACGTGCCAGAAGCAGACATGGCCCATGTGGAAATGCCGTTTGGTCAGCTACTGGTTTACACCTTTGAGCCGACGTCTGATCTACCGACGAATAAAGACGTATTGTCGGTGGAGATTGAGGCGGTGAACGCGTAATTTATGTTCAAGGCTTGGCAAAAGGAAACGATTGAAGTTAAGTCGCTCGCCCAGCCTTATTTGGTCAAGCGGGATATTGATTATTTTGAATATCAATTGCCAATTTCTGTTAAGGCTGTCATCTCTCTTAACGGTCAGATTCCACTCTTGCGAAATGAGCGTGACGAATGGGAGCTGCCGGGAGGAAAATTAGATCTCGGGGAAAGTCCAACAGCGTGCGTACAACGTGAAGTTCATTAAGAACTGAACATTGATATATCAGTTGGGATGAATGTTCACAATTGGGTGTACACAATTTTTCCGTATCGTCACGTTTTTGTGGTTACATATTTTGCGAAAGCGGTCGAGGGCGCAACGCCGCACTTTAGTCATGAACATAAAGAGTTGGCACTTGTCTCTCCGGATGAGGTCAATAAGCTCAACATGCCCGAGGGATACAAGGTTGCCATTCGTCAGGTTTTGGAGCTTGGTTTGTTCAAGCAAAAATACTATCTGCACTCCAGCGCGCATGAGGTACGTAGCGGTCTGTGTGAATGAGCTTGTCGAGGCGATCTCGCTCTTCGAGAACGAAGGTGCATACTTTTAGTAAATCTTGATACTTTTCTTCTAGCAAATCATATTCACTTTTTGATATTTTCTTGGTGGTGCGCTCTTCGTAGGCCAAAGTCATCGCCTTGATGTTTCCAAGCTGCTCGATTAAATGAAAATACAAATCACTCCAAGCATCTCTTCGCTCCTCCATCTCTTCGCGAGTTGTTTCCGATTGCTTTAGCCCTGGAAGCAATTCCGCCGGAAAAGGGTAACGATAAAGCGAGTCATCAAGGTTGATGTACGGGTACTGAACATTCTCTTCTGACGAATCTGAATATTGCCCAGTCGCATTATCAGCTGAATGCTTAACCCTCCCGAGCAGAGCGCGCTTCACCGCCTCAGGGGAAAGCTCAGGTATTTGCTCACGCTTTTCCTTCTTGCGCCCAAGCAGGCTACCCATTGTCCGTGCCGCCCATCGTACTAGTCGTAGTGCTTGATTCTGCTGTGCTTCGCACTCTGGCTGTGGTTCTTTTGTTTCTGGTCTTGATCCTTGTTCCATCCCTCTCATCTTGTTTACCATTAAACAAAATGGGGGGTAACTTGTCAATGTTAATCAATAATCCCCAGGGCAATCGTCATCACACCAAGCACCACGTGACTTATCGTTACACCGATGAGGTTTGATGAGCGCTGGTACGCTCGGTACCAGACAAGGCCAACAATGCTCATGATAACAACGGTGAGTACGTCGCCGTAGATGATATGTACATAACCAAAAAGGGCGGCTGCTACGCCAAGCTCCAGCACTCGGTGTAGCCGTAGTTCTTGTAGTATACGGCTGAGGATGCCGCGGAATACCGATGTCGCTATGCGTATGGCCGAGAATTCGCATCACTATGTACATTGCTACTACACCGAAGACGAGTGCCACGAACTTCATATTCCAAGGAATAACACCGATGCAAATGAGAATGGGCAGCGTGAGATACACACAAACAATGGTATAGAGATATATCATTTGTCGGTGGTGAATTGTATGGGTGATGTGCTTAGTACCAGGCATAAGTATGAGAGAGTGTCTTCTATATATTAACTGAAATCACTAATTATTGCTGTATTTAATGTGTAAAGTGTGGTAGAATGGAGCGGAGTGAGTAACGAGATTAGCTTCTCGGGGTGTGGCGCAGTTGGCTAGCGCGCGCGGTTTGGGACCGTGAGGTCGAAGGTTCGAGTCCTTTCACCCCGACCACACTCATCTTGTTCGAACACGCGCCCTCGGGGTTCCGCTCCGGGGGCGTTTTTGTCGATGTAGCAGGGGTGAGATAAATCGTCTTAATGAAATCCTTAAAGACAGGATTCTTGCTAAAGGAGAGGGCGTGTCGCCCCTTTGTCATCAGATTTCTGAGGGGACGAAGTCCAGTGTTCGGAGTGACCAGGGGTGAAGTGAGCGGAGAGAGGGAGCGGGGGTGGGTGAAACGGATCCGGAAACTACCCCCTTGTTTGCTAGTAACAGCCATGATTTAATAGATATAAGGAGGATATTACATGGACGAAATATTAGCGAAGATTAATACATTGACAGAGCAGATAGACAAACGCTTTGAAGCTATGGACAAGCGCCTGAACGATCTCGAGAAAGGCCAGGCCGCTATCCGCGAAGACATCAAGAACAGCGACGACGTCTTCCAGCTGTTTGAACTGAAGACTGATCATAATTTCAAGAAGGTCATGGCCACCCAAAGTGATCTCAAGGCCGAACTGGCTTCGCTACGCACCCGCTTATTCCTCGAGGAAGGCTCTCGCGAGCACGCTGACACAGTTGGCTGGGACACCCAGGACAAGAAATGGCGAGCGCTGGACAAGCGGCTGCATGTGGTTGAGGCTCATCTGGGGCTTGAGTAGGTAGAGTTTAGGGACTCTGTGAGGCCTAGTTCATAGGCAGTGTGTCAGCCAGCTAAACCCCCCAGCCAGGGTATGTTTGAGGGTGACCGCGGGTAAGTCTCAGCATTGAATCCGAAGATCGGTTCCAGCGAGTACCCAAGAAGAGAAAGCACTCAGCAAGAGAGTATGTGTCCAGTCTTATCTACCGCTTAGTCCACCCGTCCTTTATATCAATGACATGCTTACTAGGAGGCCTTCCTACTCCAAACTCCACTCGCGCTGCGGGCTCCACATAAACGTCCATACGGACACTGTCGGGCTTGGTTTTCTCATGCACAAGACTCGAAGAGTCACCAACTCTGAAGGTATTTTCATACTTAACCGCCCCCCAAATGATACGGATAGTATGTTGTTTCCCTTCATTTGCTGAAGTTGGAATAATATTGATCCATACTCTACCAGTATACTCTTTATCATGTGTATAGTAGTGGGGATTTTTTAGTTCATCGACGATCGGGGGCAGCGAAGTCTCGGGAGGGTTCGAGCTAGGAGTATCAGTTGTCCCACCTAGTGAAGTAGTTGTCTCGGTTTCGCGTGGCTGTAAAGTTGTCGCCGAGGGCTCAACAGTCGCCGGAGAGCTAGTTGGCGTTCCGCCCCCTTCTTTGCCGGGG
This sequence comes from Candidatus Nanosynbacter lyticus, assembly GCF_030253515.1. Lineage (NCBI taxonomy): Bacteria > Bacillati > Minisyncoccota > Nanosynbacteria > Nanosynbacterales > Nanosynbacteraceae > Nanosynbacter > Nanosynbacter lyticus. The sequence goes on along the minus strand of NZ_CP124549.1, from coordinate 649,258 downwards.
GATAACGGCGAAGGAACTGCGACGGGTCCCTGACATTTATCAGGTTTATCCAATCCGGACCAGCATCGAATCTCTGGCACAACAAAGGTTGCGGGTATGCCAATAGCGGCTACAACTACGCCTAGCACAGCGGCCACTGTGCTAATTTTCATATGCCGCGCAGTATCCATCATTTACCACCTTTTCGTATAGACTTTTTGCAAAAATAGTGTATAATAACAATCAGGAACATCTTCTCGCGTCGGGCTACTGGCTGCTTACAGATCAGGCCATCAGTAGCCCGACACAAGAGTGTCGAGTATCACACCAGAGATTGGGGCTACTCATGTTCCTCCGCGTAATCTACTTCTTTTCTCTTCTCGCACTCCTGGTTGGAGTCTACGTCGGACTCCTCCTGTCAGATTTCGGTCGTGGGGAGTGCCTTGCCATCGGCTGCATAAGTGCCATGATTTTTCTAGTGGGTAACTGGGTAGTCATCTTCGGCACTAGCACCAGAGATAGGAAGTGATTCCTCGCCCCGGACTAAGTCCGGGGCTTATTCACAAGCAGCACGTCGACCGGTAAAACCTTTACTAAAGCACACTTGAGAATGACCATGTATAATCACAACTATCTTCCTGCCCCCTCCTTGAGGTGTCAGCCAGCAACAAATCTGCTGCTGCATACAACATGTGTTTAGCAGAACCTACGCTGGCACCAGCTTCCATCATGTGTCCACCATAGGTTTGACGTCACTTCGATAAATATACCTCACACCCCAACCCCCATCTCCCGGAAGTTCCGCCTGAGTGCGGTGCGTGAGACGCCCAGCTGCTCCGACACCTGACGCATCGACATGCCACGCTCGTACAGATGCTTGGCCTGAGTGACGACCGCGATTGGCAGAGATTTGGCACGAATCTGCACCCCTTGCTCACGCAGCAGCTTGAGCATGCCGTTCTTCGACACACCATGCTCAGCACCAAGCTCCGCCGCCGTCGCCCCCGTCTGGTAGCGTTCCACAACCTGGGCAATGGTCTCAGGCGAAAGCCGACGCCGCACCCGACGGGAATCCGAAGCGCCGTCTCGCCGCCCGGACATGACACAGCAAGGATATTCATCCATAGCAGCTGTTACCGGCGTGGACGTCACAGCAACATCATTTGGTACGCGCACAGCATCACGCTCCGCCTCATGGGGCGCCAGCTGAGCCACCTCCTCGATCATCAGGGCAGCGTTAGCCGATGCGTTCGTTGGCAGCTGTTCCGCTACTTCGATCATCGCTGCGATACCAGCTGGCCCGTCCGTCGGCAACGACCCCATCACCTCAGCCAACCGCTGCAGCTCCGGCAGGGTCGGCTGGATAAGGAACGAGGACTCATTCAAGGGGCAGGGGACGTAGCCGACCACACTCATCTTGTTCGAACACGCGCCCTCGGAGCTCCGCTCCGGGGGCGTTTTCAGTCTGTTGTGGTTATAATACACGCCCGTTCCTGTAATCTTACGCTACTAACCAGCTTCTGGTATAATCAAAACAGTGACTATAATGGAAGGAGCGTAAGAATGAGTGGAGGTCATGAGCAGATTTCTAAAAACCCCAATTTTAAGCGACTTGTCCCGATGGATGAATCACGCGCTGAACTCACTGAATTAGGCACCTCTGAAGAAGAGCAAGATAAGCGGCTGGGCCGTGAGGCAGCAGAGAAAGTTTTAGGCAAGGTTGCAGTTGGGGGGTCAAAAAATACCGTATGTAAACACAGAGAGCGCCAAGTGGCTGTTCGAGAAATATTACAGACTAACGATGGAAGCATGTGTTGGTCAGATCTTATAGGCGTAATGACTAAGCCTCCCTACAGCTTTTTTGAAGGAGAAGCTGTTATGGCACTCCTTGATGACCCTAAGGGTTTTAAGGTTGATTATTTTAATAACACCGTCTCCATTAGCGACCGCTAGGCCGCACTGAGCTTACCGTCCTCGCTCCATCGCCACTCGTTGTGCATGTTCTGCGGTGCGGTCGATGGGTAGCGTGCTGAGCTTATCGGTATAGCCTTTTCGTGCGAGCGCCACGGTGATCAAAAAATCAGCGAGCCGTGGATTCTTTGGCAAGATCGGTCCGTGCAGGTACGTCGCCACGATGTTGTGCAGCCTCGCGCCCTCAACTTGGCCAGTCTCATCATTACCAGCGCCCCGCACCACGCGCCCGAGCGGCAACACTCCGTCGTCGAGCAGTGTCTGGCCGCTATGATTTTCATAACCGACGATCTGTCCGAATTCCTCGCTCTCGAGCGTGATGTTGCCGATCAGTCGCTCTGCCTTGGCGTATGTCTCTAGCGGTAAAATCCCCGCACCACGAATCACGTGCCCATCATGTGTGGTGAACGCCCGGCCAAATAATTGATACATACCACAGATCATCAACATCGGCACGCCGCTCTCCGCTAAGCGCCGTAGCTCATCCGCTCGCGCCAGCAAATCGTCCTGGATAATTTCTTGCCCGGCATCCTGGCCACCACCGCCGATAAATATATCTCCCGCCATAAAATCAGTCGTATCGCCCGGATTATGATCGATAATACGGACCGTAAAGCCGCGCCATTCCAGCCGCTTTTTCAGCGCCAGCGTATTGCCCCAGTCGCCATATAGGTTCATATCGCGCGGATACAATTGAATAATCGTGATCGTCATCGGATGGCCTCCACATCGGTTTTGATTGCTAATAATTTGCGCAGTCGCATCATCGCCGTGTAGGTACAGTAAATATGTTTTGGTTTGCGTGGATGATGGGCTAGTAATTTCTCCAACGCCGCCGCTAAATCTGGCTCGATTATTTCTGGCGTAATATCATCATACCCTAGCCGCAGTGCCATGTCATGGGCGCGTACGCCGCTGACCACCGCCACCTGCTCGAGGCGTGAAACATCCACGTCCCACAGCCAGCTAACGTCGCGTCCGTCGGCGTAGTTGTCGTTGATGGCAATCATCGTATCCGCCGTCCCGTCGGCAAATGACAGCAGGCTGAGCCGAAAGCCGCTCGGATTTTTCACGAGAATCAGCTCAATCGGTGTGCCGTCAATCACGATGGTCTCGCCTCGACCGAATGCCGGCGCTACGTCCGACAGGGCGCCTAGTAACGTCGTCAGCTCGGCTTTCTCTCCTGTAATTTGCCGGACCAAACTCAGCGCCGCCGCTGCATTGAGCAAGTTATACACGCCATTCAGTCGCATCGGCACCGCGTGCTTGGCATTGTCAATGTGAAAGGTCGCCGTTTGCTTATCGATGTCCATGAGCAGTACGTCAGCCGGAGCTGTCTGGTTGGCCTGAGCATGGCCAGTCTTGAGCGCATCGTCAGTCGGCATCAGCTCGAGCAGCTGGTCGGTTGTGCCAAAAAACGCTACGTCCGCTGCCGTATTTTGGTGCAGGCGATAGATGCGCGGGTCGTCGCGGTTGAGCACCACGGTATCAGTGGTTGCCTGGGCGATTTTTGCCAAGAAACCAGCTGCCGTGTCGATCTCGCCAAACCGATCCAGCTGATCGCGCATGACATTGAGCAGCAGGCTGTAGCGTGGCGGTACTAATTGAACAAACTTGACTGCCCAGGCCTCGTCAAGCTCCAGCACCGCGATGTCGGCATCCAGCCGCCCGCGCATATCGACCTCGCCGAGCAGTGCTGCTGCCACGCCGCGCGAGAAATTACTGCCCGTGCGATTGGTGAAAACCTTGAGGCCGGCCGCCTCGAGCAGTTCAACGACAATCTTAGTAGTGGTGGTTTTGCCGTTGGTGCCGCTGATAACCACCACACCGTGCGGTATTTGCGCCAGAGTGCGAGTGATAAAACCCGGGTCGATCTTTTCAATCACGAGCCCCGGGAGTGCCGAGCCGCCGCCGCGTAGGCGAGCGGCTTGTTTGACGGTTTTGCCGATGAGTGTACTGAGAATCTGTCGTGACATATTTGGTATTATACCGCGCCCAAGCAGTGTGCTACAATAGAACTATGTTTTTGGTGGGTATTTTCCAGTGGTGGTATGGCGCAGGCTGGCGGCGGCATATGCAGCGCGTTGGTCTCGGTGTGCTGCGGACGGCCGATTTTTTCTCAATCGGTTTGTTGGTGCGGACGCTGTTCGATCCATTTCGCCAAATTTCCGCAGGGCAAGTTCGTGCTCAGGCGCCGCTTGCTGTCAAGATGCAGGCCTTTTTCGACCGGCTGTTCTCGCGGGCAGTTGGTGCGGTGGTGCGGCTTCTGGTGCTGTTTGCGGGGCTGGTAGTTATCAGCCTGCGGGCGGTGTGGGCGGTCGGCAGTATCGTTGTCTGGGCGCTACTACCCTTGACGCCGGTGGTGGGAATTATCTTGTGGCAGATGGGGGTTTTGGCGTGAACGAGGTGCGGCCAGAGTTTCGCTATCACAGCCTGCGGGCGCAAAAGGCGCGGTTCACGGCGCGGTTTGGTACGGTTTGGCATGTGTTGGTGGTGCTCGTCGCTGTTGCATTGGGTCTGGGCGGCGTTTGGCTATTGATCAAGCACGGGCCGATTGGCTGGTTGATGATTGGTCTGGTGGGGCCGCTAGCGATGCTCAGCGTGTGGTGGCAGGGCGATCTCAAGACGATGGCGGTGAGTCCGCGAGCGGAGACGATTGATGATGTGATGGCAGCGGATGTGCTGGGCCGCCTGAGTCAGCGACCGACGCCAAAAGAGATCGCGCTGGCGGTTGGTCAGTCGCGGGCCGGGCAATTCCTCGGAGTGCGGCTGGGCCTCACGCCGAACTTTTTAACAAATATTGCCTCAGATAATCCAAATGATACAGCAGCTTTGTGGCAGTCAGCACTGCGAATTTGGCGTGACACCAATAGTCCAAAAGTAACGGGTGCGGTGTTAGCAGCAGCGATTGTTGAGCAATTTCCGAATCATGACGCTCTGCTAGCAAATCTAAAAATTGATTTTCGTGATGTGCTGGGTGGCATTATGTGGTATGAGCGCCTCAAGTCGTTGATCGAGCAGTTCAAGCAAAAGCCGCTTCACACCGGTGGTATCGCTCGTGATTGGTCGTTTGGCTATACGCCGCTCTTGAGCCGGTTTGCCCAGAACCTCAGCCTGCAGGTATCGGGCGGGACGATGATCGCGCAGCTAGACGCTCATCAGGCAGCGCTGGAGCAGCTAATGACAATTTTTGGCTCGAACGGCCGACAGAATGCAGTGCTGGTCGGGCTCGATGGGGCTGGCAAAAGTACGGTCGTGGCGGCGTTTGCCGAGATGCTCATCGATGGGCACAAAACCGTGCCGTCATCACTGCTCTATCGGCAGATTTTCCTCTTGGACGCCTCGTCGTTGATCTCGGCGGCAGCCGGTCGGGGCGAGCTGGAAGGACTGGTGACGCAGATTCTCAACGAAGCATTTTTATCAAAGAATGTGATTCTGTGCCTCGATAATGCCCAGCTGTTTTTCGAGGAGGGTGTCGGTTCGGTTGATCTGAGTAATTTGCTACTGCCGATTCTGGAGGCGGGCAGGCTGCGGATTATCCTCACCATGGATAGTCAGCGCTACTTGCAGATTTCTCAGCGCAATGCCCAGCTGGCGACGGCGCTCAATACCATCGTTATCGAGCCGTCATCACCTGAGGAGACGGTGCGGATTATGCGCGATCAGCTGCTTGGTCTTGAACATCGCCATAAAGTGACCTACATGTATCAAGCCATCGCCGAAGCCTACCGTGTCGGCGAGCGCTACGTCCAAGACGTGGCGATGCCAGGTCGGGCGCTCAAGGTGCTGGAGGCGGCAGCCCACTATGCGTCGTCCGGTCTGGTGACGGCCCAGTCGGTTGATGACGCGGTCGAAAAAACCATGGGCATCAAGATCGCGACCGCCTCGACTGACGATGAACGAGAGAAGCTTTTGAACCTCGAAGACCTGATCCATCAACGGATGATCAATCAAACGCGTGCCGTTAGCGTCATCTCTGATGCGATTCGGCGAGCGCGCGCCGGTGTGCGCAATCCTGATCGGCCGATTGGTACGTTTCTGTTCCTTGGCCCAACTGGTGTCGGTAAAACTGAGCTGTCCAAAGCGCTGGCGGATATCTACTTTGGTGGCGAGGGCAACCTCATCCGGCTGGATCTCAACGAGTTTGTCCGGGCCGAGGACGTGGCGCGGCTGATCGCTGATGGGGCGAATGATCCGATGAGTCTGACCGCCCAGGTGCAGAAGCGACCATTCTCGGTGGTACTGCTTGATGAAATTGAAAAGGCTCATCCACAGGTGCTCACGACGCTTTTGCAGTTACTGGACGAGGGAATTTTACGCGACGAGAAAAACCGCGACATTAGTTTTCGTGACGCCATCGTCATCGCCACGTCAAATGCTGGTGCTGAGAGAATTCGCGAATACATCGAGCGTGGCTACCAACTGGAGCAGTTTGAACAAACATTTATCAACGAGCTGATTAATACCAATCTATTTCGTCCGGAATTCTTGAACCGCTTTGATGAAATCGTGCTATTTCGTCCCTTGGGTAAAGAAGAGCTGCTACAGGTCGTTGATCTCATTTTGGCTGGTATCAATCGAACGCTGGCGCCACAAAAAATCCAAGTCACTGTCGAAGAGGCGGGTAAAAAATTACTGGTCGATGCTGGCTACGACCCGCGCCTCGGTGCTCGTCCGATGCGCCGCGTGGTGCAGCGAGCCGTCGAGAATACCGTCGCTAAACAATTGTTGGCTGGCACCGTCGCGCCGGGCTCAACGACGATTATCACGGCGGAGCAGATACGAGCGGTGGTCGGCGAGGCGGCTAATGGTAGCAGTATGGTGTCCCCAGGCCCGGGCGCGCCACCGATGTCGCTTGAACAGTAGGGTTGCAAGTATATTTGTATTATTGTATAATAGCTACGTGGCTAAGAGTAGTATGGAGTTTCCCGGTCGTGGAAATGAGATTAAAAAGCAGTCACCTCATTCAATTGAGGGGCTTGTGGAGGGTGGTTTTATTGATGAAAGTGGGCAACTAACCCAGCGGACACGTCGTGCCATACCGCGAGGGAGCGTGGAGATATTAACACCTATTAAGGTGCTAGAGGATGGAGAATTGGTTGACCCGAAGCTTTCAAGAGAGGTGCAGGACTCCTGTTTTGTTATCGCGGACGGGGTAATTGTAGGGGGGTGTTTTCTTGATCTCCCCGGGTCTGAGAGGGTTGAATATAACGGCCGCATCTCCAGCCAGGGCTTTGTTACCATATGCCAAGATCCTATGCTCGTGAATATCGTCGAGCAACTTGAAGATATAGCTCGGGAAGATCGACATACTAGGCTAACACTACGGGATATGGGTACTCTCGGACTTGGCGGCTTTGTCGCTGGTGGAGGTATGTCATGGCTAGGTTCTGGCGAGCCATTTCTGACGACAGCTGGGACTGTTGTGGGTGGTGCGGTTGGGTCGATTGGCTTTCGACTGACTGAAAGAAAATGGCTTGAGGGGCAGGTAGAACAACTTAGTCGGGTAATACATGAATGCCCCGACAACATTACCATTAACCTCGACCTTATTGACAAGGCGCGAGCGAGCAAGCCGTCACCGGTGGTATCTAGTCTGCAGTGGTTTTGGGAGACGAGCAGAGTCGACCCTAACTTTAGATTTGATGCACAGATAATAACTATCAATGATATTATTCGGTTTATATTTAGAGATCCGCGATATAACTCGGACGCCCTTATGTTTGCCAAGAAGTGCCAAGAGTGCCAACAAGAGTATGACGCAATACAGCGTGAGCGAGCCGCACTGGAAGTTCGTACTAGCATGGGCATAAAAACTAACGATGGTCAATTGGACGCGCGTGAGAGTCATACTGATGAATATTTGGCGGACTGTTTCTTGCAGCTGTTCGATGGTGTGAAAGAGACACACGACCGACTAGAGCGGGAAGAACAGCAACGACAATCGCGGCGCGAGTTTGATGCCACGATAGAGCGCCTCACGACCGTTACCGAAGAAGAAATTAAGTGTCAATCAGCGAAAGTATTTCATGATGAGTTGATGCGGTCTCTGAGCGGAGAAACGCTGATAGGTTTTAGTGGAGGCGAACAAGGCGTCTATACACCAGCAATAATATGGGCAATGGACTTCATCCATAAATTACCGCGGATGATAACCTCTAGCCTATCGGTATATGAGGCATATGATCATTTTCAAGGTAAAATCAAAGTCATGACAGACGGCAAGTTGACATTGCCAACAACTGAGGAATTCCAACAAAAATACCCCGTTATCGACCAGGGTATCGTCTAGTATAGTGGTACCCCGCACAGGAATCGAACCTGCAACCTTTGGTACCGGAAACCAACGCTCTATCCAGTTGAGCTAACGGGGCATACTAACGCGCTGATAGGAAAAGGTCCGGTAGGAATAGCGCGGAGTTCATGGTACACCCGGCAAGATTCGAACTTGCGACCCCTTGGTTCGAAGCCAAGTACTCTAATCCGCTGAGCTACGGGTGCACACGAGGGTATTATACCACGCACCGTGCCTAAATAGAAATGATATAATGGATCACATGGAGATACGAACAGAGATTCCGTTGCAACAATATACGACGATGCGCCTCGGCGGCACAGCACGCTTTATGGCATCGGCGACGTCGGTGAATGAGGTTAGAGAGCTATATAACAGTGCCAAGGTGCAGGGTATCCCAATTTTTGTCTTGGGTGGCGGTAGTAATGTCATCGCTCGCGATGAAGGGTTTGAGGGGGCGGTGTTGCTCAATCGGATCAAGGGATTTGCAGTGCTGACTGATGATGGCCAGACAGCAACGATCAAGGTTGGTGCGGGTGAAATATGGGACGAGGTGGTTAAGCGTACGGTGGCCATGGGCCTGAGCGGCATTGAGGCGATGTCGGCCATCCCTGGTACAGCCGGCGCTGCGCCGGTGCAAAATGTCGGGGCGTATGGCCAGGAAGTTGCTGATGTGCTCACTGAGCTAGAGGCGTACGATTCGCTGGCTGACCGGGTGGTGACCTTAGACGCAGCGGAGTGCGGGTTTTCGTATCGGCATAGTATTTTTCGCGGTGAAGCGAGCGGCCGCTACTGCATTCTCTCGATTATCATCAAGCTCCATCACGCAGCGCCAAAACCGCCGTTCTATGCCGGCTTACAGCGGTATTTGACCGACATGAACATCACGACCTTTACGCCGCAGGTGATCCGCGACGCGGTGATGGCAATTCGGTTTGATAAGTTACCTGATCCGACTGAGCGGCCTAATGCTGGTTCATTCTTCAAGAACGCACTGATTGAATCATGGCAGCTAAGCGAACTTCGTGAACAGTATCCAGATGTCCCATGCTATGACATGCCGGATGGCCGACACAAGGTGCCGACGGGCTGGCTGATTGAACAGGCTGGACTCAAGGGGGCACTGCTACACGGTATGCGGGTGCACGACAAGAACGCACTGGTACTGATCAATGAGTCGGCGACTAGCTATCACGATCTGGCGGCGGCACGTGACGCCATTATCCAGGCAGTCTACGATAAGTTCCACATCCAGATCCAGCAAGAACCGTTAGAAATTTGAGTGCCAAAACGCTTGCGCTTATGCATATTTCCGAGTATGATGGGGGTATGAAGGGACGGGGGTTTACGCTAGTCGAGCTGATCATTGCTATTGCCGTCATGGCGATTTTGCTGGTGCTCGCGACATTGAGTTTTCGTAATTATCAGGCGGCGGCACGCGATAAGGAGCGTGAGGCTGATGTGCTGGCCTTGCAGAACTACCTCGAGAGCGTCTATCCGCGGGAAATTCGTGACAGCGCCGGTAACGTCATCAAGCCTGCCGGCGGCTACCCAGCGTACGTTTCCGGGGCTAGCGGCGCTGGCAAGATGACTGCGGCGCAGTTTGCGGCGGCGTTTGACGAACTGGGTGGTGCCGCCAAGACTGGTCCACTGGATCGAGAACGCCTCATTTCGGCGATTAACGGTACATTCGGTGTCAATCCGATCGCTAACGTGGGTCAGCTGCTTGCCAAAAAAGATGATTACGAAAACACCAAGATCACTAACTATCCAAATGGTGCGTACATCTACGTTGCCGGCGCTAAGGATGGTGTATGTGATGAGGCGGGCGCGGCTTGTCGGCGCTATACGATTTTTTATCATTTAGAAACAAAGGAGCCGGGTAAATGGCAAGTACTCAACAGCAAACGTCTCTAAAGCATGCGGGCGGTTTCACCGTTGTCGAACTGATGATCACCTTGATTATTGCCGGGATCTTTTTAATGAGTGGCTACCAGCTGTACGGGGCGGTATTGGCACGTAATACCGAGGCTCGCCGCACCTCAGAAGCTGCCAATCTCGGCTACGGCATCCTACGTGAACGTGGCTTGTATAAAACAGTATCTGAGGTTTGTGGCAGCGGTGCGGTCAAGACTGAACACGTGACACCACCGACCACGCCAACATTGCCGGATCCAGTACGTGCTCGAGTCGAATATTGTAAAGTGCCAAACAGCATCGCGGTCATTCGTGTTGCGGTAATTATTACTTATGGAACGCCAGCGCAGGAGGTGGTGCATGCGACGTACATTTCGGGCTAATTCTAACCGACGGCAGCACAGCCAGGGCTTTACGCTGATCGAGATCTTGGCGATTGCGCCAGTCATTATTTTGGTGCTGGCGGGTATTATTGGCCTAATCATCAATCTCACTGGCTCGTCAATGGTCACCAGTGCCAAGTCACAACTACAGAGTGATGTGCTAACGGCACTTGATCGAATTGAGGCGGATGTGCGGCTCAGTACCACGCTTGAGGGAACAACGTCCTCGTATGTGCGTATACATAGTCTCGCTACCAGCGAAAACCCCTATAGTTCGACGCGGCGCCTGATCCAAAAAAGTGATTGCGGCGTGGCGTGGGGGGCGGTTGCTATCGCTGATGCCAAGACCTATACCACTGAGTATTTCCAGAGTGGCTCGGAACTCAAGCGCAAGACGATGTACGATGGCTCATGTCCGAGCGCCACCGACCGTATCTGGCAGTTGGACGGGGCAGTCGAAACGATCATCGATACCAGTACGGTGCTTAATTTCAATGTTTGCAAGATCAACGACGGTACACTTAAAGTCAGTCTCGGGGTAACCAAGACGGTTGCGGGTCAGAATATCGAATATTCCAGTCAGCGCTTCGTCAAGTCAATCAATGTTCCTGTAAACGGCACTGCCGGCGCCTCGTGTCCATAGTGGGTTCGGGCAGGTTTCGAGATTAAGCGCTCTGGGCGAGATACACCACCCCCTGTTTTCGCAGGCTATAGGGGCCGAATCAGGGAATTATTCATAAAATGCTTGCGCTTTTATAATCGCTTTGCTACAATCAAGTTACAATAATAACTAACTAAAAATAGGGGGCAAATCAGAAATGATTTCTTCAAACAAAACTAAAGGTTTCACATTGGTTGAGCTCTTGATCGTTATCGTGGTCATCGCTATCTTGGCTGCTATTTCGATTGTGGCGTACAATGGTGTGACAAATAAGGCTCGGGATGATGAGCGTGCAACCGATGCGCGTAACATTATTAACGCAGCAGCTGCATATAATTCTGAAAAGGATAAGTGGCCAACGGATACCGAAATCAAGGGATTTGATACGATTAAGCTATCAAAGAATGCGAAGGATAATATAGGCAACACTGCCCCAGGTCCAAACGATAAGGGCAAGTACAAATACGAACTTTGTCAGGACTCAAACAATAACAACACCGGTGCTAAAGTTACCTACTGGAAAGATATTATCGAAGGAAGTGCTCAGCACGAGCAGGTGATTACTACTGGTAGCAACTGCTAGTAAGCTTACTGTAGTATTATTACACTAAAGCCCCGGAATTACCGGGGCTTTTTATACGAGCAGCATAACAGTTTGTTTGTCTCTTTGTTTTAACAACCGCTACCGCTACTGACTATCTTCTCGTGAGCTTCGTGTCCATCAATAGCTTCTTTCCAGTAGGTAACTTTTGCTCCGGTAACGTTTGGAGCAGTTCCGCACAACTCGTATAGATACTTGCTTTTATCGGTTGGACTTGGTGCGGTAGTTCCGAGGCGACTTTTTACCTGGTCAGGTAACCTAATCGTATTAAATGACCCCAGCTCTGCTATTGTCGGCCAGTGGCCTTTTTCTGAGTTGTACACGGCGGCAGCATTGATGATGTCGCGTGCGCTGGCTAACCTCTCGCTATCCCGAGCTTTGTTGGATACACCATTGTACGCTGCTATCGAAATAGCAGCCAAGATAGCGATGACCACGATAACGATCAAGAGCTCAACCAATGTGAAACCTTTAGTTTTGTTTGAAGAAACCATTTCTGATTTGCCCCCCAAGTTATTTAGTATTAGTTATATGGTAGCGGAAAACGCGCCGCAAGACTAGTAGTTTGCTGCTTAATTTTTGCGTATTCTGCCGGGTCCTCTGCGGTTATCGCTGTGATAATCCACTTGGCAATCTGTTTGACTTCCGCCTCCGTCATGCCGCGTGTTGTTACCGCTGGCGTGCCGAGGCGCAGGCCGCTTGGACGGAATGGCGGCAGGGTATCGTTCGGGATGGCGTTGGCGTTGGCGGTGATGCCGCTGGCCTCTAGCCGCTCCTGAGCAATTTTACCATCAATGCCGAAGCTGCCATAGATATCTGCCAACACTAGATGGTTGCTGGTGCCACCTGTTACCAATTTCAGGCCGCCGCGCTTTAATTCATCTGCCAGAACGGCTGCATTCTTTACGATTTGCTGGGCGTATTCCGTGAACTCTGGGCGTAGCGCCTCGCCAAAGGCGACTGCTTTGGCAGCGATGGTGTGCATGTGCGGGCCACCTTGAGTGCCAGGGAAGACCGCCCGGTCAATCAGTGTTGGCAAGTTTTCCAAAGTTTTTTCTGGTCGCTTCAAAGGATTGCCGACCACACCTTTTGACAAAATCAAGCCGCCACGCGGACCGCGCAAGGTTTTGTGTGTGGTAGTGGTGATAATATGAAAGCCGTAGTCAAACGGATTTTTAGCCACGCCACCAACGATTAATCCAGCGATGTGGCTCATATCCGCCATCAACATAGCGCCAACTTCGTTGCCAATCTCGGCAAACTTGGCGTAATCCAGCTCGCGCGGATAGGCCGAGAAGCCGGCCAAAATAATCTTTGGCCGATGTTTTAGCGCCAAGCGGCGAATTTCTTCATAGTCAATTTCACCAGTCTCGACATCCTTGATGCCGTAGCGAATAAAAGTATACTCGCGGGCCGAGCGAGTCACCGGTGCACCATGTGTTAAGTGGCCGCCGTGTGCCAAATCCATCGCCAAAATGGTATCGCCCGGCTCGCACCACGCATAATACACCGCCTCATTCGCCTGGGCGCCGGAGTGCGGCTGGACATTGGCGTGATCAGCGCCGAATAGCTTTTTAGCGCGGTCAATCGCCAGTTGCTCAATTTGGTCGGTATTGTCCTGCCCGCCATAGTAGCGCCGGCCTGGATAGCCCTCAGAATATTTGTTGGTAAAGATGCTACCCAGCGCTTTGAGTACACTAGTTGAAACGTAATTTTCGCTTGGGATCAGCTCAATCCCCCGTTGTTGTCGTTTTATTTCTGCCGCAATTAAATCGGCGACCTGTGTATCTTGCATAACACTCCCTCCTTTTCCTTTATTATAGCACTTTACATCATATATCATGTGTGATATATTGTGCATTATGAGCATGAATAACTATCTCCAAAAAATCGGCGTTATTATCAATGAAAATCGTAATCGTAAAGGCCTCACACAGACGCAACTAGCTGAGGCCATTGGTACATCACAAAGTGCCATCAATCGTATCGAGAACGGCGGTCAGAATATTAGTGTCGAGATGCTAATGAGGATTAGTGATGTGCTCAACTGTAACATCGTTACGCTCAATCACTCAGGCAAGATGAACTTTCGGGTGCATGGCGGTAAAAAACTTTCTGGTGATATATCGGTCAAAACGAGCAAGAATGCGGCCGTGGGGCTGCTCTGTGCCAGCTTGCTCAACAAGGGAAAAACGACGCTGCGTCATGTGGCGCGTATCGAGGAGGTTAACCGGATCCTTGAGGTGCTCAACTCGATTGGCGTTAAAACCCGTTGGCTGCGAAAGAACGACCTGGAGATTATACCACCGGCGCGGCTGAGGCTGGAGGATATGGATATCGCTGCTGCCAAGCGCACGCGTACTGTGATCATGTTCCTTGGCCCGCTGCTTCATCAATATCATGATTTTCAGTTGCCATTTGCCGGTGGCTGTAATCTCGGTAAGCGCACGGTGGAGCCACATCTGTCGGGCCTGAAGCATTTTGGGATGCGGGTGGACGCTGAGAGCGAATATTATCATGCGCGCGTCGAGCCGACGACTGGTGATCGGATAATTTTGTTGACTGAACGCGGCGACACGGTGACGGAAAACGTTATCATGGCGGCGGCGCTGTCACCAGACACCACCATCATCCGCAACGCCAGCCCAAACTACATGGTGCAGGATGTATGTTTCTTCTTGCAGAAATTGGGTGTGACCATCGAAGGAATTGGTACAACGACGTTGAAAATCACGGGCCGGTCGCATATCAATACAGCAGTTGATTATTATCCGTCTGAAGACCCGATCGAGGCGATGAGCTTTATCGCGGCGGCCGTGGTGACTGATTCAGAAATCACGGTGCGCCGGGCGCCAATTGAGTTTCTGGAAATTGAGCTAGCAACCTTGGCTGAAATGGGTTTGCAATATGAGTTAAGTGAGGAATACGCAGCCAACAATGGTCGTACTCGCCTGGTGGATATTACGCTGAAACACTCTAGGTTGATTGCACCAAAAGACAAGATTCACGCGCTGCCGTTTCCGGGGATTAATATGGATAATCTGCCGTTCTTGGGGCTGATTGCGACCGTCGCTAAAGGCCGGACATTGGTGCACGATTGGAGTTACGAGAACCGAGCGATTTATTTCACCGAGCTGAGTAAATTGAATGCGCAGATTGAACTGGTTGATCCGCACCGGGTGTATATCACCGGTCCAACAAGGTGGAAGCCCGCTGATGTCGTGGCACCGCCGGCGCTGCGGCCGTCGGTTGTGGTACTACTCGCCATGTTAGCGGCGCCGGGCGTGTCAATCTTGCGCGATGTGTATTCAATCAATCGCGGCTACGAGGAACTAGCGCAGCGGCTCAATTCACTGGGTGCAGAAATTGAAGTTATTACCGAGTAGTTACAGAGTGTTCTGCTATTGGCTCTATTTGGTTGTATGACGGGCGGGAAACAGAAACTTGAGATAATCTTTGAGCATCCGTGCACCCGATATAATCGGTAGATAGGCTATGAGCTGGCGATGAATGTGCTGCGTCAGCAAATCGTCACTGGCGACGATTTGTGCCGCCCGCCGCATATTAGCGTAGAGCGAGGTGGTCTCGTCCTCTGGACTTACACCGCTTACCTCGAGGCAGGCAATTGGTTTAATGTCGGCAACGCCGCCGTCGCTGGTAGAGATGAGTAGTTTGAGATTGGCAATGTCTTTTTCCCATGATGTGCCGCAGGCCTCGAGGCCAATGATCGGCACGTTGATAGCAACATCTGAGCCAATCGCCAGTGCTCGCCCCAGGGTCTCGTCGTAATCTTGAATGTAGTGGACACGCTCACGCAGGACAGGGTCGCTATCGACGAGTTTGAGGATGGTCAGGAGCTGCTGATACATGTCATGATCGCCCTGATGGACCTTGCCAGCAAGAATATAGTGAGCGTTGCTATCGAGCAAAATCTGCTTGAGCACTTCCGGACGCTCAAATGCCAGGTGTGGTCGCTTGTAATTGGCGAATCGCCGTTTGAAGTCGAACACCAGAGCGTCTTCGGGCAGGTGAACTGGGTTGTTGTATTGGTCCTTGCGCTTTATAAGGACTCGGTTTAGCTCCAGCCGGCCTACGCGTTTGAGCGAGCGAATGGTGTTGGCGGGTAGCGTGGCGATTGCTTCTTGATACTGCTCTGTTGGCAAGCCAAATTTATCAAGGATGGTATGCTCACGATAAGTCTGCAGGATCTCCGGCAGCACCCATGTTTCCAGGTCAATGCCGTTGGTGATGGCGTGGAATTTGACTTTGTCGTTGTTGCGGTCGCGGAAATTTGCCACTCGTGCGTGCAGTTTACTGACGCCATTTTTAGCTTCGGTTAGCTCAATTGCCAGCAAGTTTGGCCGCAAGCGGTCATCCTGAAATTGCTCCATCAGCCAGCAGCGCACGGCGTTGCTTTTGAGGTTTGGCAGTACCAATTTTTCAAATTGCGAGCGGTGGAATTCTGGTTCAGCTGCCTGGAGTAGGGTGTGGTTGGTGTAGAGTGTGTGTTTGCGTACGTAAACGATTGCTTCGTACAAGTTCATGCCATTGGCGCATAGTTCATCCAGTCGAGCCAACGCCGCAAAAATTGTTGCGGTTTCGTTGAGCTGGATGACAGCTGGTTTGATGCCGAGCAGTTTCAAGGCTTTATAGCCGCCAAATCCAAGGGCCACCTCTTGGTACAGCCGGTGATCGCCCGAGCCTTCACCTTCGTACAACTGCCCAAAGTTTGGCTCTGAGATGGTAACAAATTGCGTCGAGCCAAGTGTCTTGCGAAAGATGCTGAGGCTAGCATCAGGAAAGCCGGCGGAGCTAACCGAAACCTCATCAATATAATGAAAGCCATACTCCTGGGGTGAGACCTTCTCAACGTATTCAGTCTGTGCGAGGTCGGTAATTTTTTGGTGTGACTCACTGCGGTAAAACGGTGTCACTACCACAAATGGTACCTCTAGCTTTTCGGCCACCCGCCGCGTGTCTGCCGCCAATACGCCCAAGCCGCCACCGCCTTTGATGCCGTTGGCTTTGTCATAAATTTCCATTGTCCAGTAAACGTATGGCCGCGACTCAGACAGTTGATGTGTTAGGCTGCTGCGCTCAATCACGTCATAAAATTCGGATGCGTCTTCGATGTCCTGTGGCTGGTATGGTGATGTGTTTGTGTATGAATATGGATCCATGATGCCCTTTTTGCGGATTGAAATTATCTGACATTGGTGCGGGTGGGGAGAATCGAACTCCCATCTCAAGTTTGGAAAACTTGCATACTAGCCGCTGTACTACACCCGCGAGCTTGCACTATTGTACCAGAAAGATGCTATAATGTGAACATGCCCTGATAGCTCAGCTGGATAGAGCAGAGGACTTCTAAGCCTAAGGTCGTAGGTTCGAATCCTACTCGGGGCGCCAGGAATGATCGAAGGAGGGTCATATGGATGCTAGTGGTAAACCGCGAATGTCGCGTCGGTTGGTTCAGCGGTTAATGGCGCATCGGCCACGGACGCAGCCAGCGTTTGGTAATACCGGTCGAAGTCGTCGAGTGAGCGACCGTAACTGTGATCGTCAGCGGATCGGGAATTATCAGTCATCAGCGCTGGGTGCGCGCGGCTATGTACCATCAGCAAGCACCGACGAGACGGCGGAAGACTATGATACGACTAGCGACGTTCCGCTCTCTAATCGCACCTTTGTGGGCAATCCGCTGCGCCAAGCAGAGCCGTCGTCGCCATCACAAAATGTCCCAGGCGGCGCACCGCTGGGCGGTCCAACCGGTGGTAATAATACCACTCGCTCACAACCATCACCTCGATTTCAAGAGCCGCCTTCGCGTGGCCATGATCCATTTTTATAAACAGTATGATTTACCAGGCATACTAAAACCCCAGGCAAACTGGGGTTTAATCATTCCTTGGAGGGCCAGGAGGGGCTCGAACCCTCGACACCCTGCTTAAGAGGCAGGTGCTCTAACCAGCTGAGCTACTGGCCCAATCAGTCCGGATTATAGCATAATGAGCGGTAAAGGTAAACATAACGCCGCACCTTTTGCTACGGACAATGCTTGGGGCGAATGATGGGGCTCGAACCCACGGCCTCCGGAGCCACAATCCAGCGCTCTAACCAACTGAGCTACATCCGCCAAGCTTCCCGATTATACCACAGGCGGCTACCATCCTCAAGGCGCTCGACGCGCCCATGCTGATTTGCTACAATCAAACAATGAAATCTCTCAATGGTGCAGAACTCGCGTCGTTTATTAAGCAACGTCAGGCCAAGCAAGTGCGCATGCTCCGTCAAGCGCACCACATTCAGCCGCGCCTCGCCATCGTCACCGATTCGGACAATCCAGTCATCGCCACCTACATGCGCCTCAAGCAGCGCTACGGTGCGGATATTTTGATTGAGGTAGAAATTTGTCGGGTGGCGACTCGTCAGCTGGCGGAGACAATCACGGCGCTAAACCAACGCGATGATGTCCAGGGAATTATCGTCCAGCTGCCGCTCGCCGAGCCAGAGCAGACCGATCAAATTGTGCGGCTGGTGGCACCGGAAAAAGACGTCGATGGCCTTAATTCTGAGCGAACGCTGTTTGACCCGGCGACACCGATGGCCATCAATTGGCTGTTAGCGGGCTATAGTGTGGAGCTGGCTGGTAAAAGGTTGGCTATTGTCGGGCGTGGGCGGCTAGTTGGCGCGCCGCTGGAGCGGATGTGGCGAGCATCGGGACTGGACGTAACGGTATTTAGTCGGGGTGATGATTTATCGCGACTACACGAATATGACGTCATCGTCACGGCAACCGGCGTGGCAGGGCTGATTCAGCCAAATATGATCCGGCCTGGTGCGGTGGTGGTTGACGCAGGAACCGCCTCGGAGGATGGCAAGATTGTTGGTGACGTGGCACCGGCGAATCGGACGCGCACCGACATTCACTTGACGCCAGAAAAAGGCGGCGTCGGCCCGCTGACGGTGAGCGCGTTGTTTGATAATGTAATTACGGCGTGTCTGCGCCGGGTCAATATCCGGTAGAAACTCACGGCTTTGTAATGACTGATTTGACCTGGGCGACAACTTGGCGCGGGGTGAGATTGGCCTTGACGATGTAGCCTTGGATACCGAGTGAACGCATCTCGCGCGGAGCTTCTTCTTCGCCGAGGTTGGTCAGCACGATAACCGGTATGGTCTTGCCCCACGCGTGTGAGCGAATACGCCGCAAGGCTTCGGCCCCATCCATCTCTGGCATCTGGATATCAAGCAAAATGACATCTGGACGAAACGATTCGACAAGCGCCACGCCAATCGTACCATTACTCGCTAGCCGCACGTCAAACCCGTCCGCCTCGAACTTCATTCGGTACATCTGACTGATTGTCGCGTCATCTTCGATGATAGCAATTTTAACCATAATTGTATTATAGCAGGCAGTGGTGTATTGTAAAACTAGCATTACAAAGGTGGGCAAAGTGACAATAAAGCAGCGTGAAAGCATAACTATTCAGCCAGATCGTTATGGCTGGGTCGAGGTGTCAGAACGCGGGGCGGAACTTAAGATGGATCAGTGGCGGATTCATCCAGTGCCAACGTGTGACCGATACCAGACGTCATCACACGAGAGGATAACAGCGGAGCTGGAAGCATTGGCTGATATGGGCTTTAATGGTGAGACTGATTTAACGGCGGCAATTAAACGCCAGCGAATAGCGATTGATTATACAAATTTAGCGACATGTGAATTGATCGCTCGGGTTCCTGGCGTTGAGAATTGGCTGGAACTGATACCGACGGCGTCAGCACTGGCCTTGTTGTATGATCCGAACACCAAGCAATTAGCGAATGGCAAGCCGGTCTCGCCAGTGGTGCGCGACTGGGCCTGTAATATTTTGGATGCGCACGGTATTCGCAGTCGCGGTGAAATTGTTCAGGATATTCTTGCCAGGCACGTTATTGATCAAGTGTCTCTGGGCGCCGCAGAGCAGCAATGGGTTAGCTTAGCTTGCGGCGCTGCTCAGCCAGTTTGTCATGCGCTCCGGCACATCAAAGAGAGCGGCAACCCTACGCCGCGCGTCACACTGGTTGATCTTGACCGGTCGGCGCTCAAGGCCGCGCAAACGTATGCCCAGACAATGGAAGTCAGGCAGTTTACCAACGTTCGCTGTATGAATATTCTGCGCCCTCAGGGTGTAGTCTCGCCTGCGGTAGATGCACAAACCAACGTGGCAGCTCGAGCACTGCGGCGACGGGTTGGCCTTGAGAGTGCCGCATATGATGCAGTCGATGCCGTTGGAATTTTGGAATATGTGCCCGAGGTGATTTCAGATGAAAGTCCGACGGCGCTGCAGGTTAATGCCGCAACTTTTCTAGCTCATGCTGCTCAACTGGTGAAACCTGGCGGGCTGCTGCTAGTCGGCAATATGCGTGATACGCATCCGCAGCTGGGCTTTACGCTCAATGTCGTGCAGTGGCCGCATATCCAGCCTCGGTCAATCGAAACAATGCAGCGGATCGCGGGGGCAGCGGGTCTGGGTGATTGGCGGGTCGATGTATATTGTCCTGATGATGGTGTCTATGCACTGTATGCTATGCGTAGACCAAAGGTTGGTGGTACACTAGAAATATGACGAGGGAGTGGGCATGGAGATAGCGGGGCTGATCATTGCCGGGGTAATGTCGCTGGTGTTTGGCCTCATGGTCGTGGCTCATCAACCACGCCAGCTGGCAACCCGGTTCTTTTTTGTGCTGACGGTTGGCATTGCGCTGTGGGCATTGGGTATCGCGGCGTTTTTAGCGACTAATGTGCTGGCGGCGGCACTGATATACCTGAGGATATATTACATCGGAGCAGCACTGATCGCGGCAGCCATGATCTCAGTGGCAACTCACATTGGTGCACGACGATCAGCGAAATACGTGCCAGTTACTGCTTGGGTACTATTTAGCATCGTCGCTTTGATGATTATCGTGCGAGTTGATTGGCTGATAGCGCAGGTGGTCTTGAATGATCATACGGTCGTGATTCATCCGATCGGCTATTTCGTCTATATGGTGTATTTCATACTGCTGTTTTTGGCGGCACTTATCATCCTCGCGCATCAGGCTCGTCGCCGCAGTGCGCTCTTGGTGCGCTCTCAGCTACGACTCATTTCCTATGCCTATGGCATTGCTGGCAGCGTAGGTATGATATTTAATTTACTGCTGCCGGCTGTTGGTCGCTATGACCTCATCTGGATTGGGCCGCTGAGCACCTTTATTTTTATACCGCTGGCGTATCTGACAATTGTCAAGCACCGTCTCTTTGGTTTGAAAGATGCGGCGGTGCGAACAATTGCGTACGCCATGCTGCTAAGCTTATTAACAATCGTATACTACACAGCGACCTATAGTATCTCGGCGATTGTCAGTGCGTTCAGCGGTCATGATATCGGCGGGATGCCAGGATTCTGGGGTGTGCTAGCGGCATTATTGTTAGGGTTTTTGTTTCAACCGACCAAGCAGTTTTTTGATCGCCTGACTGACAAGCTATTTTATCGACAGGGCTATACCATTGAAAGCTTTATCAACGAGATTGGGCAAATTTTGCTACATACGATGGGGCTGCGACTACTGACGACTCGGTTAGCGGTGTGCCTAACACGGCTTATCAAGGCGCGTCAGGTTATTTTTGCCGTGTATGATAATGGTCGCTTTCGGATATTTGGCTCACGTGGACACACTCGTCCGCCGCAGGTGGATCTAGCGGAGCTGGTAATGCAAGACCAGCTTGAGCAGCTCGATGACGTGGCGGTTGTCGAATCGCTGCCAGAGCAGTTACGGCGGACGATGAAACTACAAAAGCTGGCTATCGTCATGACATTGTCGCTACAGGAGGATATCGTTGGTTTTGTGCTGATCGGCGAAAGTCAGAAAAATAACTATGTCGAGCGCGATCTCTCGATGCTTCGGGCGGTGCGCGGTGAGCTGGCGATTGCCATTAAAAATGCTCAGTCGATGGAGGAGGTGAATGAGCTGAATGCCGAGCTGCAGCAGCGTGTCGAGGCGGCGACGCAGGAACTGCGGATGAGTAACCAGCAGCTACAGCGACTAGACGAGGCGAAGAATGAATTTATTTCTATGGCGTCGCATCAGCTGCGGACGCCACTAACCAGTATCAAGGGCTATCTCGACATGCTGCTCCAGGGTGATCTCGGCCCAGTTCGTCCGACCCAGAAGGCTGTTCTACGCGAGGCTTTTTCCTCGAGTGAGCGCATGGTACAACTGATCAATGACTTTCTCAGTATCTCTCGCTTACAGACCGGGACATTCACTATGAATCGTCAGCTGGCTAACCTCGGTGATATTGTACAAAGTGAAATGGCTCTGCTGAAGATCGTGGCCAAGCAGCATAACATCACTCTTTCGGTGCATATTGACGATGATGTTCCGACGTTGCCGATTGATGCCGAAAAACTCCGCCAAGTCATCATGAACATGATTGATAACGCGATCTTTTATTCTAAAGAACGAACGACGGTCAAGGTGTCGCTCTGTTGCGATACGCGGGAAGTGGTGTTTACGGTCGAAGACCAAGGCATCGGCGTGCCAAAAGCTGAGCAGTCTGGCGTGTTTGGTAAATTCTTTCGCGCCTCAAATGCTCGCAAGCGTCGTCCTGACGGCACGGGCGTTGGCTTGTTTTTGGCGCGTAAAGTCGTGCTGGAGCACGGCGGGGCGATGATTTTTGCCTCAAAAGAAAACAAGGGCAGCACGTTTGGTTTTCGTCTGCCACTTGATAGGACGGCCGCGAACAAGAAAAAGGTGACAAGTCGCTGAGAAATATTGATTATCGGAACAGACTAATAATACCCGTGATAATCACGATAACGATGATGACTATTACTACGCCGATGCCGACACCACGCAGTAATTTTTTGCGTTCATATAGCCACTGACCGGCCGACGAGCGGCTGACCGCCTGGATGCGCGTGACACTGGGTCGAGTTGTTGCGGCGTCAACGCCAGAGTATTTCTTAGAGCGCTTTTTCTTCTGTTTTGCCATAATACTATTGTACCATGAAATACCCCTCGGGGTGCGAGGGGTATCCAAGTCAACCAGATTTATGATTTACACATGACGTCGACTGATGAGGTAGGCGACTCCAGCAGTGAGCAGGGCGCCAAGACCCAGTCCACCAACGAGCGTGTCAGTGGCGTTACCGGTCCGCGGTAGTTCGCCAACGGTCGTCGGTGCGGCAGGTGGGTTAGTGGTTTGTGTGCCGCCCGAGGCTGAAGGTGACTGCTGATTGTTGTTGGCTGATGGCTGCTTCGATTGGTCTGGCGTTTTTGGTTCAGGCACCGGTGTAGTTGGCCGAGTCGGAGTTGCCGGTTGGGTCGGTGTCGGCTGTTTCGGATCGGTCGGTGCTGGTCTTGGTTGTGGCGTTGGCTGTGGTTTTGGCTGTGGAGCTGGGGTCTGCGGCTTGGCCACCTCTATAGTAGCACCACTACAGTTGTTATGGCCCTCGAGCGAAATTTGATCACTCTTGATGCAGGTTGTACTAGTCAGTGTGCCCGCGACATATTGCTTGACAATAGCGTCGACAGTAAATGTTTTCGATTCATTTGGCTTGAGTTCACTAATCAGTGTCTGCCAGGTATTATTTTGAATTGTACCAGCGGATGCCTTTAGGTAGGCTACCCCTTGTGGTGCGGTATTGGTAACATACGTGTCATGTATAGTGGCGGTCCCTGTGTTGGTAACGGTTACTCGGTAGGTAAAGGTCTTGTTGACGGTGACTTTTTTGTGCTGCGCGCCATCAACAGTAGTTCTGACGGCAAACCCCAGTGTAATTTTTGGTGGTTTATCTGGGATTGGTTCAGGTTTCGGATCAACTGGTTTCGGAATTGGCGTTGGCTTTGGTTTTGGATCCGGTGTTTCGCCAGGGACTGTGGCCTGCTTAGCGCAGGCATCGCTGGTCACCATTTCTTCTTTACCATTCACATCAACGACAATAAAGGCTTTGACCGTGTATGTGCCCGGTGTGAAGCCCTTGAATTCGTTACCAGTTTGATACACCTCTTTACCCTTAGCATCGTAGACCTTGTAGATCGTCGTTTTATATGTCGCACCATCACGGGCAGCGTACTTGACTGAAAACTTGAAATTAGTAGCTGAAAACTGATCAATACTGAGCGCATTACAACGATAAACTGGCGTAGGTTTCGTATTCGTCGGTGTTTGCGTATTGGTATTAGTCGAATGATTGGAATCTAGTGCCCATAATGTGGTTGGCACTACTGTCGCTACCGCAACCATCGCTAGAACTGCATAGTGGCGCAGTGACAATGAGCGGAATAGTGATGACAAATTTCGCATAACTTCCTCCTTTATCCTCGTAACTCTACGTAGAATACACCAAAATGATGAAAAAGTCAATTTTCGCATGACTGGATAGCTAGACATAATATTATCAATCTGCTACAATACGATCTGTTTAATGGCCTCATCGTCTAACGGTTAGGACACCAGGTTTTCATCCTGGCAATCGGAGTTCGATTCTCCGTGAGGTCACCAATACTTATAAGGATAGTTATCCCGTTTGAATTTGCAGTAGCTCGCTCAGTTTTGATAGCGAGCTATTTTTGTTGACGTCAAAACGTAAAAATACTCTGGTATAATAGACAGTAGGATACTTCAAAAAGAAAGGGGAAAATCCTCGAATGACAAAGACGACGGCCATAAAGAATGAACCCAAGAAACAAGCTGCATCTTCACCAGAGCGTAACATTCGATGTGAGGCGGTCATTATTATCGAGGCGGCAATACTTGTTTGTTCAGCAGGGGTGTTCATAGGTCAGCTGCCGCTATTCTTTCGAAACCTTCAGGATATGCCGTTAGTACTGACTGTCATTGGCGTAGCTATCGCATCACTCCTCGTTCAAGGTCTCATTGTCTTGAAGCAGTCCCGTCGAACTGACCAGTACCGACAACGAATCGCTGCGCTCGCTATGACTGTGGTGTATCCGGTGGTGCAATTTATTGTGTTAGCACAATTTTATGTCTTTCAGGTTGGCCCATTTAGCTCAGCGCTTCGAGAAGCTACCCGTGCGATATTTAGTGCTACACTGGCCTTTAATAACTCGCTCCCGGCTATCTTGTTTATGGTGGCGTGTACGACTATTGGTTCACTGTGGCTATGGAAGATTATCATAACACCTGAGGGGGTATCATATTGGCAGCCACGTCCAGCCGACCAGCTATCTGAGGCGGAGAAAATTAAGCAGGAGCGGGGCCTGCGTTATCGCAAGATTGGCGTGACCTTGATGGTGCGAGTGCCGTTCGCACTCATATGTGCGTTCATGTTTGTCATAACACTTTTGTATATTACTCCCGCAACCATTCTCTTTGTGATGCTGATGGCGATGTCTGCGGTGGTGCCATATGCAGTCATTTTGAGCTTTGTTGTTGGGCTGGTGTATATGCTAAAGGGTGAGGTGTATTACAGGGTAAAGCATTGACAAATTATGAGAGGATCGCGTATAATGGAAATAAGCTTGCGTTCATACAGGGCACACGCCTCGTAAGCGCGCGGGCCTACCAGAACGGTCGCACGGATGCGGAAAACTAATCGTTTAGCAATATCAACTAATTATTAGGTCGACAATGCATCCTGTTCTTGTGCGAGAAGAAAGACTCAGTACGGTAGTCAGCGTTGATGGAAACATTGACACGGGAGAAGCGTTATTCGTAACCAAGCATCTGCCCATCAGGGCAAAAAACTCAAGCTAAGCGCAATATCGGCGTATGGCGGAATCTTTCTATTAGTTATTTCATTTCTGGCACTAAGTTATCAGACAGGTGGCGTCGCTAGTCAGCAGGGCTCAGTCTCGGCCTCTCAGCCAGTCGCACCGTCTACTGGTGTGACACATGAGACAAATAAGGTTTCAGTAGATCAACTGGCGGCTGCTAATGCGGTAGCCGATCTGGCTGAGACGGTCAATCTGCCAACTGCCGGTGATTTACGTGAAGCGACGGCAACGCTGTCAATCAAAAAAGAGTTGGCTCAGGGTGATACGGAGGTTATTTCTAAGCCACAGATTATCCAGCCTGAGAAATCAGCTCAGCGCGGCATCAAGACTTATGTCACTAAGCAGGGCGATACAATTGACTCGATTGCTAAGAAGTTTAATGTGACGGCCCAGACGGTGCGCTGGGCGAACAATACGACATCTGATGCGGTTGAAGCTGGCAAAACATTGATTATCCCGATGGTTGACGGCGTGGTCTACACTGTTAAGGACGGCGACACCGTCGAAAAATTGGCAGAAAAGTATAAAGCAAATCCTGAACGAGTGGCATTGTATAACGACTTGGCAAATGGGGCGGCACTAGCCAAAGATACACGAATTGTTCTGCCGGGTGGCGTATTGCCAGAAAATGAGCAGCCAGGTTACGTGGCGTCCCGCTCTGGCCGTCGGGGCTATGCAGGGCGGACAACGGGCGGCGCAGTCAGTGGTATCAGCTATGGTTACGCTCGAGCATCAGTTGGCAACCGATACGCTCTTGGCAACTGTACATGGTACGTGTACGAGCGGCGGGCAGCACTTGGTCGACCAATTGGTAGCTTCTGGGGCAACGCGACGTCGTGGGCAGCAAGTGCTCGGGCAGCCGGTTTTGTCGTTAATCATACGCCGGCACCAGGGGCAATCTTCCAGACAACATGGGGCGGTGGTGGTCTTGGTCACGTCGGTATGGTCGAGCGGGTTGAAGGTGGCACGATCTACGTTAGCGATATGAATTACGCTGGGTATAACGTCGTGACGCATCGAACGATCCCGATGTCTGAGGTTGGTCGATATAACTTTATTCACTAGGATGCTCTAAGGCAATAAAGCGCCTCCGCTATCTCTCGGGGGTGCTTTTTGATATACTAAAATTATGTTTGTAGATACAGCGAAAGTATTAGTGCGAGCTGGCAAGGGTGGTAACGGCGCAGTCAGTTTTCGGCATGAGAAGTATGTTGACAAAGGCGGTCCTGATGGCGGTGATGGTGGACGTGGTGGTGATGTGGTGTTTTTGGCGACCAAAGACCTTAATACACTGCTGAATTTTCGCCACAGGCCAGAACTAAAAGCAGAGAATGGCGGTGACGGCAGTAAGCGTAATAAGCGTGGCAAAAGTGGCTCGCCGCTGGTTATCAAAGTACCAATGGGTACATTGGTCAAGCGCGACGGCAAGGTAGTTGCAGATTTGACGGCAGACCAGCAACAAGCAGTTGTTGCCCGGGGCGGTGATGGCGGCTTTGGTAACGCGCACTTTACGTCCAGTACGCGCCAAGCACCAAAGATGGCTGAGCTTGGCGAGGCGGGTGAAGAATTTGAGGCTGAGCTGGAATTGAAATTATTGGCCGACGTTGGCTTGGTTGGTTTCCCTAATGCTGGTAAATCGACATTCTTGAGCGTGGTTTCTAATGCTCGGCCGGAAATTGCCAATTATGAATTTACGACCTTGACGCCAAATTTGGGCGTAGCGGATGTTGATGATGGTTCAGTGTTGATTGCTGACATCCCGGGGTTGATTGAAGGCGCTTCGGAAGGTAAGGGTTTGGGCGATCAGTTCCTGCGCCACGTTGAGCGGACAGCCGTGTTGCTTCACATGATTGATGCGTATAGTGACGACCCGGCGGAAAAATACCAGACTATTCGCCGTGAGCTGGAAAAATATTCTGAAGAATTGGCAACGCGTCCAGAGATTATTGCCCTGACGAAGTGTGAAGGGCTGGACGATGAGATTATTGCCATGCAATCAACGGCACTACAAAATGTAGCCAATGGTTCGCCAGTGCTGGCGATTTCGTCGCAGACACATGCTGGCGTGACGGAGCTGCTACGCCTACTGCGTCGGGAAGTTACGAAATATCGAGCACGGGAAGCTGAGTTGACTGAAGAAGAAGGTGATGATCTGCCGGTAATTACCCTGGATGCGCAAGCAGCATCTGATGCTTGGACGGTAGAGCAGGTGGTTGGTGCGGAGCCTGAAAATGTAGACCATGAAGAGATGATTAGTTTCATCATCCGCGGCGCTAAAATTGAAAAGTTTGCTCGCCGCACTAACTTTGATCAATTTGAATCGGTCAATCGCCTGCGTGACATCATGCGAAAAATGGGCATCACTCACGAGTTAATTCGTCAGGGTGCAGTCGGCGAGACTGTGGTACAGATTGGCGAATCGATGCCGTTTACGCTGGTTGAGCAATAGGTTTGCTATACTATAATCATGGCACAAACATTTTTCTTCTATGACCTCGAGACGAGTGGATTAAATCCGCGGCAAGACCGCATCATGCAGTTTGCTGGGCAGCGAACAGATATGAATCTCGAGCCGATTGGTGAGCCGTATAACCTGCTGGTGACGCTGAATGATGACACGTTGCCGAGTCCTGATGCACTAATGGTGACTGGCATCACACCGCAAAAAACGGTTGAAGAAGGTTACACCGAGGCGCAGTTTGCCCGGATGTTGAGCGAGGAGATTTTTACGCCGGACACCATCGCGGTTGGCTTCAATAATATTCGGTTTGACGACGAATTTATTCGTCATTTGTTGTGGCGTAATTTTCATGATCCGTACGAGTGGAGCTGGAAAGACGGTCGCTCGCGTTGGGATTTGCTGGATGTAGTTCGGCTGACTAGGGCACTGAGGCCGGAGGGAATCGAGTGGCCGCTTGATGACAAGGGTGAGCCAAGCAACCGCCTGGAATTGATCACTAGCGCCAACGGTATTGCGCATGAGAATGCTCACGACGCTCTAGCGGACGTGACAGCGCTGATTGCCGTGACGAAATTGATTAAGCAAAAGCAGCCACAGCTGTATGATTACTTGCTAAAAATGCGTGACAAAAAAGCAGTCCAACAGCTGGTCAACGTGGATGACAAAAAACCGTTTGTTTACGCTAGCGGGCGTTACGACAAAGAGTTCGCCAAAACCACGGTGGCCTTTCCACTGACGACCAGTCGAAACGGCGGTGTGGTCGTCTATGACTTGCGGTATGATCCGATACCGTTTGTTGGGCTGAGTGCGGAGGAATTAACAAAGAAAATCTTTGCGTCGTGGGAGGAGCGGCAGGCTGAGGATTTCGTCAAATTGCCAGTCAAAGAGTTGCAGTACAATCGCTGTCCGGCGGTGGCACCGCTGGGTGTGCTGGAGCAGGGCGATGGCTGGCAGAAAATTTCGCTTAGCACAGAAATTGTCCAACAGCATCAAAATATTTTGCTGAATCACCCAGATTTTGCCGAAAAATTGCGCAGTATTTTTGAAAATAAACCAGCCTTCAAAAAGATGCCCGATCCAGAAGCACAACTGTACGATGGCTTTTTGCATGACCGCGATCGTATCCGTGTCGAAGCGGTGCGCAATGCTGATGAGCGTGAACTAGCTGATTTTCATCCAGAATTCCAGGACGAGCGGCTGGCGTCACTACTGCTGCACTACAAAGCGCGCAACTTTCCGCGCTCGCTCAGCGAAGATGATTTAGTGCAATGGGAAGCATGGCGGGCTCAGCATCTGCAGGCGCAGCTACCGCAGTTTATGGCGTCTCTACAGCGGTTGGCGCCGACAGCGACTGACGAGCAGCAGTTTATCTTGCAGGAATTACAGCTATGGGCGGAGGCGATACTGCCCACTGAGGACTAAGATGCGGTACTTAATTTATGGTGCGGGAACAATCGGTCTGACGTATGCACATTTATTAGCGGTACACCATGATGTGGATGTGCTCGTATTGCCTGAGCGGTATGAAGAGGTGTCGCAAGGCGTGCCACTTGCTATAAAGGATTTGCGTCAGCGTGACAATACGTATCAGTCGACGGTATTTTACCCACAGTGTGTCACATCGCCAGTAGGTTATTACGACGTTATATTAGTAACGGTTAATCGCTGTCAACTTCAATCGGTACTGCCGATACTAGCAAAGTATCAGCCGAAGGCTAGGTGGATTGGATTTATGCAAAATAATTGGAATCTGGCCAGTGAGGTTGATCAATATATATCGCCTGATGATTATTTTATTGCCTTCCCTTCCAGTATTGGCGGTGGGCGAGATAATAATGGCGTGAAGGTTATTATATTTCCAACACCGACGCGGGTTGGTGGTGCAAGGGCGGGAGCAAAGTTATTCATGCAGCACTTAAAAGAAGCTGGGGTAGCGAGCAGCTATGATGCTCGTCTGCTTGATTGGATGAAAGTTC
This sequence comes from Candidatus Nanosynbacter lyticus, assembly GCF_030253515.1. Classification (NCBI taxonomy): domain Bacteria; kingdom Bacillati; phylum Minisyncoccota; class Nanosynbacteria; order Nanosynbacterales; family Nanosynbacteraceae; genus Nanosynbacter; species Nanosynbacter lyticus. The sequence goes on along the minus strand of NZ_CP124549.1, from coordinate 619,241 downwards.
ATTATCTCCAGCAATCAGCAACTGCTGGCGCCATAGCTAGTAGTGGCAGTTTTTCGGCATTAACGCATGATCCAGGGGCGATTCGTCAGCTAATTATGGCACTTCGTGACGGTATATCTCTATGTCGTCACCAAGGTGTTGCGGTGTGGCGAGTTTTCCCTTTCAATGTACTATCAATGATGCCGCTAAGGGTAGCTACTGCAATAATGCGGCATGCACTTCAACAGCCCGATGTAGTCGATATGGTAACGGGTCATATGAAGCACGGATTTAACGAATGGCTAGCTGGGTATGATGAAGTATTGGCTGACGGCAGGCGGTTAGGGGTTTTGATGCCGGCATGGCAGGCATATAATCCGGCTGTTCAGCGCTATAAGACAACTATACACTAAGTTTATAATAACTCTTGCGATAGCTAGTCACGTGGTGTATAGTAAGAGTATGAATGCACAGTACACACTTCTTGGGTTTTTAGCGTAAGGATCAAACTATGGATATGAGTTAAAGAAGGAGTACGATGACTACTTTGGTAAAGATAAGCCAATTCTAGCCGGGTAGGTATATTCAATATTGGCGCGGTTAAAACGTGATGGCAAGGTTAAAGAAATTGTCGATACTGGCACCTCAGGTGGTCCAGATAGAGTTCGTTATGCTATCACTAAAAAAGGACATTATGAGCTACAAGAATGGTTGGAGACTCCCGAAGCGCCATCACCCCAACTACAGGCAACGATGTATATTAAGTCGGTACTCGCCATTCTCAAGGAGGGAGACGCCGCACCATACCTTGATAATCAGCGCACCGCACATATCCAACGCATGCGTGAGTTAACCACTCAGCGGCGTGATAGCGACTTGTCAAATATGCTACTGATTGATCATGCGTTGTTTCATTTGGAGGCAGATTTACGATGGATTGAACTAACTATCTCACGCTTAACAAAGTTAAAGGAGGAATTATTACATGGGCAAGCCAATTATTAGTGCGAGGAATATCAAGAAATCATTTGGACAGGCGCAAGCGCTGCGTGGTGTATCGCTTGATGTTATGGCCGGCGAGGTGCTAGCAATTATGGGGCCAAGTGGCTCGGGCAAATCAACATTATTGCACAGTCTAGCAGCGGTTATCGGTGTTGATAGTGGCGAGATTCATTTTGATGGTCACCGTATTGATGCAATGAATGATGATAAACGTAGTATCTTGCGGCGGACTCGCTTTGGTTTCGTTTTTCAGTTTGGACAGCTCGTGCCAGAATTGACCAGTCTCGATAATGTAGCCCTGCCTCTGCTGCTCAATGGTGCTAAGCGACAGGAGGCTTACAAGCAAGCTGGAGCACTGGCTCAAAGCGGTCGGACTCAGCGACAAGGCTGGCAGCATGCTTGGTGAATTATCGGGTGGTCAGATGCAACGTGTAGCGATTGCTCGTGCTATGGTGACCAATCCAACCGTACTGTTTGCCGACGAGCCAACCGGATCGTTGGATAGCCTTAACTCGGAGAAGATTATGGAGTTATTTATTGCAACCGCTAAAGAGCATGGAACAACGGTTATCATGGTGACCCATGAACCGACGATTGCTGCGTATGCAGACCGTGAGATCATTGTTCGTGATGGTCAAATTGCAAGCGCTGGACATGTACAATCAGTGAGCTCTGATGCTCATAGCAGGAGGGTTATATAATGAGCATTAGTTGGATGCTTCTTCGTAAATCTGGTCGCCAATCAATGGCCCGCCTCGTGCTGACATCGGCAGCTATCGCACTTGGTATAGTGTTGGTTTGTTATTTTGTAGCCGGTGTAAACGGTCTACTGAAACGGACCGACCGTACGATTATTAATACGGCTATACTTCAAGCAAAGAATGCTGCACCGCAGCAGCGACAACGAGACACCACCGTCAAGCCGCTAAAGGCGTCAAACGTACAGCTAGGTAATTTGACGAAATGGCGCGATAAAAAAATTGATGTACTGTCACTCTATGGCGTAGAAGGGTCGGTCCAGTTTGCTCAATTACCAACACCAGCATCTGGTGAATATTATATGTCAAAAGCTCTGGCCGAGAGGGTCGCCCAGCATCCCGAGGATAAGATTATTGATAGATTTGGCAAGCATACAAAGTATCTTGGTACGATCCCTGATGCGTACCTACAAAGTCCAGACGCACTGATGCTTATTCGAGGGGTGAGTACTGAGGAAGTTGTCGCCACGGATAAGGTTGCTCAGTCTCGTGGGCAATCATCATACTTTACCGATATATACTAAACTGATGCAACGGCTGGTCATCGCCAAACAATTAGGTGGCGTACAGCGTGAGAAACGCTATGCGGCATTGCGGTTGATTGGCGCCACAAAAAAGCAAGTGACACGAGTGATTCTCCTCGAGTCACTTATAGCTTCAATTGTCGGAGTTGTTATTGGTCTCGTAGCGTTTTGGCTGTTTCAGGCACCGCTACAGAATTTTGAGATGGGTGATGGGTGGTGCACGATTCTGGCCGGCTGATTTGCAGCTAAACTGGCTACAGTATCTGTTAATCATTGCATTGACACTGGCGTTAACTATTGGTGTGAGCTGGCGGCGGATGCGGCGAGCACAGATTTCACCACTTGGCGTAGCCCGGACGCAAGAAAAAGTAAAGAAGTTGCGTATTTGGCGAGTACTACCACTAGCAATAGGTCTTGGTATCTTTGCCTGGGCCTGGACTCCTGCGGGACATCAGTGGCTTCATGGGCAAGCGGATAGTTCATTAGGAGCAATGATGGTGCTCGCGGCGGGAGTGATGCTTGTTATGTTTGGCCTGGTATTGGCCGGTGGCTGGCTGACGAATTGTATCGCACGATGGTGCGCTCGGTGGGCGCGTAGCGGTCTGGTGCTGATCGCAAGTAAGCGTATCGCGGTACATTCGCGAGCTGTATTCCGCAGTGTCAGTGGTGTCGTCTTGGCACTATTTGCAGGGAGTTTTTATCTGACGGCAGTTAGTGGCATTGAAATGCTGAGTGCATCATCAGTTAATAATAATGGCTACTCACAGCGTAAGGGTAACTCTGCGATAATTATTGGTGATTCACTACCGCAGTCAATGCAGCAAACTCTTAATAGGCAGCAATATATTGTAAATAGTGCAGCAATATATCCTCTCGAAAAAGGCCATGCTATGCGGTGTAGCGATCTAGCATCATACACTGAGCATACGTGCCCAAGCGGTGCTCGTCCGGATCAATTTGCACTCATCAATTTTGATGCGCCAGTTACGCAGTCGGTGACATTGATGGATACTGTTGAAACAAAGGGCAACGTTAATTATCTCGTGACTCTACAAAATGCAGTTGATGTTGATCAATTGCGAGGCCTAGTTGGTGAGCGACTACAATCAGCCAATCCAATGTGGGTCGTTGGTGGTGCTGATTCTAAGCGGCCAGCCATTAATCCAGTCATCAAAAACTTCGCCGATCTTGCCTATGTTGGTATGGGTGTGACATTGTTTGTCGCCGTAGCAAGTTTAATTGTATCGACGATTGGTGGACTCTTGGAGCGACGGAGATCACTGTTTACGTTACGGCTCGGTGGGATGAAGCTCAGTCAGCTAAAGCGCCTCGTTGGCTTTGAATCGCTAGTGCCGTTAGTGAGTGTCTCCCTACTCTCGTGTGCTATCGGTGTGTGGACAGGATTGGTATTTATCAGCATCCTTCCAACCTCCCTAAAGCCAGTTATTACACCATTATATTGCTTGATTGTTGGTGCTGGATTAGCGATGGCCATTATCGTATCTATATCATATTGCCAATGATCAAGAAGCTGACGTCACCAGAAGCAAATCAGACTGAGTAAGCGGGGCGGGGATGTCTTTAGTTTGTTGCAACGGCCAATCGTGCTGTAGATTGGTCGTCAACCTTGGGAGTGGCATCAGCTTGTGCTAGATGACGTTGCGTCATTACGAGCCACGCTGCAACCATAGCTAGACTGACGTGCTGTGCTGTTGCGTGACGAGAATTTGCTACTAGACGGAGTTGTCGATTAATGCGACGCTGATCAAACTCTCCGATAACCTCGATACTACGCCAAAATGCAGTACTAATCGATTTTGCCCAGATAATACATACCGGCACAATGATCATCCAGAAGCCCATCATCACAGCTGCCGGCAGAATGATACCAGTGAATGGAAGTCTACCGATAACCATGAATGAAAACCACTCTTCGCGGGTCAGGTAAAATAAGGTTGCGACGGCAACGGCAATTCCACAGATGGTCACAAACCTCTTCATGTGTTTTACTATAACAGCTGATTATCATATTTGCAATCATAAGCTTAATATGTTTTTATGAATATATTTATAGTGTGGCGACAGGGGAAATTATCTCGCCTGCTGCAACTGGAAAAATGGATGTCTATTCGGTATAATAGACCAGATATGCCAGAGGTAATTCGCGTCAAGGGCGCCCGTGAACATAATCTGAAAAATATTGACGTGGAGATCCCGCGCGATAAATTAGTGGTGATCACTGGTCTCAGTGGTAGTGGTAAGTCGTCGCTAGCGTTTGATACGATTTACGCCGAGGGGCAGCGTCGCTATGTCGAGAGTCTGTCGAGTTATGCGCGGCAATTTTTGGGCATTATGGATAAGCCGGATGTTGATAGTATCGAGGGCCTGAGTCCGGCGATTTCAATTGACCAGAAATCAACCAGCCGTAACCCGCGTTCAACCGTGGCGACGGTGACCGAGATTTATGATTATTTGCGCCTCTTGTTCGCGCGGATTGGCACGCCGCATTGTCCGGCCCTCAAGCCAGACGGCACACGCTGCCATAAGCCAGTGTCACGCCGCACAGCCGAGGCGATTATCCAGGAGATTATCAAGCAATATGATGGCAAGCGATTGTTGCTACTCGCGCCAATTGTTAAAAATAAGAAGGGCGAGTTTGCACACATTCCAGAGCAGTATCAACGGTTAGGTTACGCCCGGGTGCGTGTGGATGGGGTGGTGTATGCGCTGGATGAGTTTCCGCAATTACAGAAAAGTTACAAGCATAGCATTGAGCTGGTGGTTGATCGCCTAGTGGTGAACAATGACCTAACTAGCCGGTTGAGCCAGAGCGTCGAGCAGGCGCTGGAGCTTGGCCAGGGTGTGGTTGAGGTGCTGGATGCTGATACGGATGAACTGAAGACGTTCTCGCAGCGATATGCCTGTGTTGATCATCCGGATGAGGAGATCCCAGAGCTTGAGCCGCGTCTGTTTAGTTTTAATGCACCGCAAGGGGCCTGTCCGAGTTGTACTGGACTTGGCAGTCGCTTGGAGGTTGATCCTCATTTAGTACTGAACGAGAATCTGACGATTGCCGAGGGGGCAATTCGGCCATACAACCGGATCAATGTCGATAATTTTTACATGCGCAAGATTTCGGCGGTAGCTGAGGCGCATGGTTTCAGTATTCGGACGCCAGTTGGGCAGTTGTCTGATGAGGCGCGCCAGAAAGTACTCTACGGCACGGGCGATCAGAAATATCCAGTGCAGCTTGGCAATGGGCGGCATTATGATACAACCTATGAAGGGGTGATTCCCAATTTGGAGCGGCGCTGGAAAGAAACCGATAGCGAATTTATGCGCAAGGACATTGAGCGGTTTATGCGCCAGCGGGATTGTTATGTTTGCGGCGGCGCGCGGCTGAAGCCGGTTGTCCTAGCAGTAACGGTGCAGGGTCTGAATATCATGGATATTTGCGACCTTGGCGTTGATGATGCGCTTGACTTGTTCACTCACAAGTTAACATTGAATGAGCAGCAGGCGATGATCGCCCGGCTTATTTTGAAAGAGATTACCGCCCGCCTCGGGTTTATGAGTAATGTCGGGCTGAATTACTTGGAGTTAGGGCGCGCCGCCAATACACTGAGCGGCGGCGAGGCGCAGCGAATTCGGCTGGCAACGCAGATTGGCAGCGGTTTGCAGGGTGTGCTGTATGTGCTGGATGAGCCATCAATTGGCCTACATCAGCGCGATAATGATCGGCTGATTGCCACGCTTAAGCACCTGCGTGACCTTGGTAATACGGTGCTGGTCGTCGAGCATGACGAGGATACGATTCGCCAGAGCGACTTTTTGATTGACATGGGGCCGGGTGCTGGTGTTCATGGCGGCACGGTGGTGGCGCTGGGTGCGCCAAATGAGGTGGCTAAATGCACGGATAGTATAACCGGGCAGTATCTGTCGGGTGTAGAAAAAATTGCCGTACCAAAACACCGCCGCCAGATTGATGCGAGCCGTCAACTAATCGTCCGCGGCGCTCGTGAGAATAATTTGAAACAAATTGATGTGGCATTTCCGTTGGGTCTGATGACGGTGGTGTCGGGTGTCTCAGGCAGCGGTAAGTCGACGCTAGTTAATGATATTGTCGCCAAGGAATTAGCGGCACGACTCAACCGGGCTAGTGACGTACCTGGCGCACACGATAAAATTGAGGGAATAAAGCAGTTGGATAAGGCTATCGTCATCGATCAGTCACCAATTGGCCGCACACCGCGCTCTAATCCAGCGACCTACACTGGTATTTTTACGCCAATTCGCGAGCTGTTTGCTAGTACGCCTGAGGCTAATGTCCGCGGTTATAAAGCTGGTCGGTTCAGTTTTAATGTCAAGGGCGGTCGCTGCGAAAATTGTCAAGGCGACGGTATGATCAAGATTGAAATGCATTTCTTGCCGGATGTCTACGTCCAGTGCGACGAATGCCACGGTAAGCGTTACAATCGTGAGGCACTGGAAATTAAGTATAAAAATAAGACCATTGCTGATGTACTCGATATGACGGTCGAGCAGGCGGCGAATTTCTTTGATAGCGTGCCTAATATCGCTCGGAAATTACAGACACTGGTCGAGGTTGGTCTTGGCTATATCAAGCTCGGTCAGCCAGCAACCACCTTTTCGGGCGGCGAGGCGCAGCGTATCAAGCTGGCAACGGAGCTTTCAAAGCGTTCGACGGGCAAGACGATGTATATTTTAGACGAGCCGACAACTGGGCTACATTCTGCCGATGTTAAGCGGCTGCTGGGAATTTTGCAGCAGCTGGTTGACGGCGGTAACAGCATGATTATTATTGAGCACAATCTGGATGTGATTAAATCGGCCGACTGGATTATCGATATGGGGCCTGAGGGTGGTCTCGGCGGCGGTACGGTGGTAGCGAGCGGCACGCCAGAAGAAGTCGCCAACGTGCCAGAATCATTTACCGGTACGTATCTGAAAAGTTTGCTGTAGTTGGACGTATAGCTACTAACGAGCAGGCTTCATCATGAATGCTTATTGCTTTTTGCGGCGAGTCTTGCCGAGTAGGACTAATACTTGTTGGCGCAACGCCGCGCGAGTATGCTCCTGCTTGAGGGCGTGAATGATCATTGGCAGCACTGACAAGAAGATGATAATTAGTGCAGCGACCTCAATATTAATACCAGCGTCGGTGAGCGCCTTGCCAGCAAAGAATCCGAGGTAGGTGAAAAGCGTGGCCCAAATAACGCCGCCAATGATATTAAAGACGATAAAGGTTCGGTAGTGCATCTTGCTAGCGCCAGCCACGATTGGTGCAAATGTGCGCACGATCGGTATAAACCGCGCCAGCACCACAGTAAGTGAGCCATGCTTTTCGTAAAACTTTTCGGCCTGCACGAGATATTTCTTCTTAAAGAAGCGAGAGTTTTTGCGTTCAAATAATTTACGGCCAACTTTATGTCCAAATGCGTAGCCAACGCTATCGCCAAGGATAGCCATGAACGAGAGTAGTAGTGCAAAGAAATGAATATCAATTGGCAGAATATGTTGCTGTACCATATAGCCAGCCGTAAACAGCAGGCTGTCACCCGGGAAAATGAAACCAAAGAGTAGGCCTGATTCGGCAAAGACAACCAGCAAAATCGCGACAACACCAAAATGAACAATAAAATCAATAAACGCGTGCATCATATCATTATGCATTATAGCATACTACTTAGAGACTGTGCTGGTTAGGCGTCAATAAAGCCGCCAGATTGATGCTGCCACAGTTTCGCGTAGTGGCCGCCGTGCTTAAGGAGCTGGTCATGCGATCCATCCTCGATTATCTTGCCATTATGCATCACGATGATTCGATCAAGCTTTGCAATCGTTGAAAGTCGATGAGCGATGACGATTGAGGTACGGTTTTGCATCAGTGTCTTGAGTGATTTTTGGATCAGAACTTCTGACTCAGAATCAAGCGCCGAGGTCGCCTCGTCGAGGACCAAGATCGGTGCATCTTTCACGATGGCTCGAGCGATAGCGATGCGCTGGCGCTGTCCACCCGACAACTTGATGCCGCGCTCACCAACCAGTGTGTTAAATCCATCCTGCAGCTTGATGATAAAATCATAGGCCCCCGCCTTTTTGGCTGCCTGTTCAATCTCAGCGTCGGTGGCATTAGCCTTGCCGTAGGCAATGTTCTCGCGCACCGAACGGTGAAAGAGTAGCGGCTCTTGTGGCACGTAAGCGATCTGCGAACGAAGACTGGCCTGGGTGACCTCGGCAATGTTCTGCTCGTCAATCATGATTGTGCCCGAGTCGATGTCGGCAAATCTCAGCAGTAATTTCGTCAGAGTCGTCTTGCCCGAACCACTAGAGCCAACCAGCCCGACCTTTTCGCCTGGCGTAATATGCAGTGAAAAGTTGCGAAATAGCATCGCCCCCTTGCCTTCGTCATGCGTAAAGGTCACGGCATCAAAATCAATGACACCGCGATCAACATGAAGCTTTTTATCACTCTTATCAACAAGTGATGTTGGTGTGTGTAATATCTCAACCATCTCATGGGCGTCGCCAATGATCCGGTTATAATTGCGCATAATGCTATTCATATTCCACAGCTCACGGGCGACGCTGCCAGTATAGGTGATGATTAAGTACACTGCTGCGACCGAAACGATATTATGCTGTGCTGCATAAATAGCGAACACGATGGCACCGATTCGGATGCTGGTGTTTATCGTTGAGTAAACACTGCTGACAGTGAGAAATCCTCGCATAGTGGCTAGGCTAGCCTTGCGCCATGCATGATTCGTTTTATCAAATCGCTGCTGCTCGATTTTTTCAGCGCCGGATGACTTGACAGCAAGTACATTTGACACCATGTCAGCGAGGTTGCCGCTCACCTTGTTGCTGGCCTCTGCTTCACGCTGGCTTAATTTGGCCATTGGGCGTGACCCAAAGAAGACGGCTATACCGAAGACAATCGAGAATATGAACAGAAACAGTGCATATTGCCAGAGGAGCATTGCTAGAATGACAATTGATCCGGTGAGTGAGATGACCAGCGGCAGCACTGCCCACACTAGCTCATCCCAAAACCGCTCAACACAGCTACTGAGCTTGCTGTTTTTGCTGACGAGCGAGCCACCAAATTTATTGGAGTGAAAAAACATGGTCTCGCCAGCTAGCTTGGCGAATACCTTGTTTGCGATATCGCGCTGCATAGCAGTTTCGAGTGTCCACATCAAATATAGTACTATCCGCCACCCAATAATCTCTGACCATAGCTGACTTATGCCATAGAAAATTACCAATGTCCACACAGAGTCAGTCTGCAGCTGACCATGTTGAATCATATCCAGGAGCTGTGCGATAATCAGTGGCCCGACAATTGTGCCTACCGCTAAGGTTAGTGTCGCTGTGATGAGAGCAAGGTTGCGCCGCCATTTGTATGGACGTGATGCTCGCCATAGTAATTGTAATGTTGTTTTTGCGTGTTGTTGTCGCAAGGTAGAACTCCTTATAATTTATATTTTAATACAAAGATAAGTCATCTACAGTCCACTATGGTGTATGGTGGACTTGGGTGACCAAGACTCACGGTAATGATGTATCTCATTGTATAACAGAGGTGGGTTGGCTGTCAACTGATGGAAGAACCGTCAATGTTGTGACGGTCTTACCATTTATTACCCAATAAATATGGTATAATAAAAACATGAAACGCGAAATTGTAAATTTTTTTACTGAAGGTGGCCGTAAAATACTAACGCAAGAAGCAATACCGGTCGAACATGAGGACGTAGGGAGCGATCATGTGCAACAGACCATAACAGATATGCTCGAGACGCTGCGTTCACAGGGTCCCGGAGGCGTAGGTATCGCCGCTAATCAAATTGGGAGCGATCTCGCAATCTTTATCATTGATGTGCGGCCGCCTGAGGATGCAAAAGTCGAGCCATTTCGGCTCGTGGCAATTAACCCCAAGATCGTTGAATACAGCGGTGAACCTGTGAAGAGCTTGAATCCAGAGGGCTGCCTGAGCGGAGTGACGGGTGATTCTGAAACGACATTTACCACGCGTTACCCTGAGGTTACGTTGCGCTGGACAGATGAGCAGGGCGAGACGCATGAACAGGCCTTTGATGGTATGTATGCTTGGGTTATCCAGCACGAAACAGATCATTTGAACGGTATCTTTTTTACAGACAGAATAGAAAGTGGGCCGCAGACAGAGAAGGCTGCTCTGGCTGAACTGGCGATCCGCAGAGCGTCAACTAACAGTACTCAGGAATGACGTAGCTATTGAGATTATCTAATCTCTGATTCTATGAGAGAAGCGTGACACGTCTACGCCTCTACACTAGGGAAGTCGACTTCCCTAGTTTTTCTAATCCGATCGCGCTACACTAAAGCCAAAGGAGGCGATATGAGTTTTGAAGCAAAGATCCATGAGGCACAGACGAAAATTTTGCGGGAATTGTTATTTTTGCCAGCGGCCAATTTCGCAACACTACAAAAAGCAAGCGGTCTGGAAAGCGATCATATTAAATTTCACATCAAACGGCTCGTTGAGCTAGGTTATGTGCAGAAAGTCGACGGCGGGTACTGCCTCTCGGTCAAGGGTAAGGAGTACGCGAATAAGCTTGATACTGATGCCGGTGTTATTGAGCGGCAGCCAAAGGTGGCAGTTATGCTCGTTATCGAGCGTGAGCATGCTGGAGAAAAACAGTATTTGTTGCAGCAGCGGCTCAAGCACCCCTACTATGGGTTTTGGGGTGCGCCTACTGGCAAAGTGCGGTGGGCCGAGTCAATCGTCAATGCGGCCTCGCGTGAATTGACGGAGGAGACGGGCTTACGGGGTGAATTTGTTCATCGCGGGGTGTACCATGAATGTGTGCGCCATGCGCAAACAGGTGAAATTATCGAAGATAAGATCTTTCACCTGATGTTTTGCAAGGTATTTTCAGGCAAATTGGCCGTACAGTTTGAGGGCGGCAGAAATGCCTGGCGTACGCTCGACGAGATGCGTGATGAGCCAAAAAAGTACAAGAGTTTTTTGCGAGAAATCACGGCGTGTATCAACGGGTGCGGCGAGTTGACTGAAATAATATATGAATATGGTAATGCGGAGTTCTAAACCACGGGCAGTACGTGCGGTATTGTGCGGGTCTTACAGGCGCGATATTGACGGGTTACAGCGAGCTTACGACGAGCTAGCCGCAACCGGCTGTCAGGTATTGTCACCGCGACGAGTGGACTTTATGGACGGTGAATTTGTTGTTGATGCTGCAGAAGTTGGCCTGTCGCCTCGAGAGATAGAAAACTGGCATTTACGGGCTATTGAGCAGTCTGATTTTATTTTACTGCATGCCCCCAAAGGCTATGTTGGCATAAGTGCTGCGATGGAGATCGGTTATGCTCTCGCATTAAAGAAACCAATCTTTTCACGAACAGCACCGGTTGATATTATGCTGCGTGAACTAGTTTACGTTGTTCCGAGCGTGTATGATGCATTATGCATCTTGGGATTTCGGAGCTAATAAATAGATTTACGTCCATAACTTGCATGGGGGTGTATAATAAAGTCTATGAACAAATCAATGACAATAGTAAGGCAGGAAGTCTGCCGACTGCTTGGCGGCGATACGTCAGGCCATAGCGACGAATGTGGCACGGCTAGCAGAGCGATTCGCGAATGAGCATAAAGAAGCGGCTTCAATGGACGAAGTGCTGCTGACGGCATGGCTACACGACGTTGATGATTATAAATTAGTTGGCAAAAAGCAAGCGGATGAACTCAATAATGCCACGTCAATTATGACGAAGGCTGGTGTTGCGGCTGATTTGCAGGATGCGGTGCGTTATAATATTGCTCGGATTGGCTATAGTCGTTATCTACATGGTGTGCGGCCAGAACGTTTGGCTGGTCAGCTGGTATCTGACGCTGATATGTGTGATGCGATTGGGGCATGCGGTATCGAGCGGGCACTTATTTATGCGGTGAATCACGGTAGTTGTCGGATATTTGATCCAACTGTTTGGCCTGATGTGAACATTGATGCATATCGATATAACGCCAACGGCGGCACGCATGATGGCGATAGCTTCATTAATTATTTCTTTGAAAAGTTATTGAAGCTACCAAAGATTATGATGACCGACTCAGGCCGAGACGAAGCGTTAATTCGCCAGCAAATTATGGTTACTTTTCTTCGTGCCTATTTTCGAGAAAAGAATGTGCCGGAGTGGAGTGATTTTCTGGAAGAATATCTTACTTCAATGGATGAGTAGAGGTATATTGCTCTTCCCAGATCGTTATAGCCTGCCAAATTGTTTCGTTGATTGCGCTACACAGCTCAGCTACCGTGGCGATATCCGATGAAAACTCACCGTCTACTTGCTCGGCCGATGCTGCGTGTAATTCGTCAGCCAGTTTATCAAACAGCAGCATACGTTGTTGAGTGTAGGTAACGAGCGGCTTGATATCAAGAGCGATATGCTGCCGTCGTGAACTGTCTGTTTGATAGGAGATCATATCAAGTGTTTCTAGGTAGCGTAGTCCACCGGTAATGGCCGCCTTGCTGAAGCCAGTTTGCTCGTGGAGGCTTGTGTGGCTATGGTGATACGGTGGGGCGATCAGGAGGCAATGTATGATCGTTGCTGAGGCCGGTGGGATGCCGAGCGAGATCAAGGTAGCTATGATATTTTTTGAGTTTATATCCATGTGAACAATATATCACATAATATTGATGAAGGATAGCCTGTAGCATGAACAGTATAGAATGGTTGTGATATACTAACGTAATGACTAGGCCGTTGCTGTATGATGAAATCGATCAAGATAGTATGAATGCTTCGTTTCATGCTCGTGGTTGGCCGCCAGTCTATACCGCTTCGCCCTGCTCACGTATCGTGCTGGTTGGTCAGGCGCCGGGACGAATAGCGCAGGAAACACGCACGCCATGGAATGATGCCAGTGGTCGCACATTGCGTCAGTGGCTGGGGGTTACCGATGAACAATTTTATGATCCTAGTTTGTTTGCTCTAATGCCAATGGATTTTTATTATCCAGGTAAGGCTGCGCATGGTGATTTACCGCCGCGACCGGAGTTTGCCAAAAAGTGGCATCCACGGCTGCTAGCACAGATGCCGGATGTGAGGCTGACGATTTTAGTCGGTGCTCATGCTCAGCAATACTATCTCAACAAACAGGCGAAGCGCAACCTGACCGAAACAGTCGCGCATTATATGGAGTATCTGCCTCATTATTTTCCACTTGTCCATCCATCACCGCTTAACTTCCGCTGGCGGGCGCGCAATCCATGGTTCGAAATGAACGTCATTCCGATTCTGTCTAAGATGGTCAAAGAATTAGCACAGTAGTCAAGATCATGGTAGGGTATTCATACTAACATAGCTTCGCGGTCAATCTTTTTGTAGCACGAGGCCACTTCGTGTCGGTATGTATACACGTATAATATGCTCGCTATCATGTGGCGTCGTAAAGTAGCGGCCGTTAGGCTTAACCCGGCCCTGCCCGCCAAATTGCTTGTCGTCGCTGTTCAAAATTACACTGTATGACCCAGCCGCCGCTGGTATACCATAATCCGTCCACGACTGGCTGGGCGAAAAGTTCATAATAAACAGCAGATCGCCGCGTATGAAACTAACCACATGGTCGTGTTGACGAATGGTGAGGTAGTGAATGCCCGAGTCGTCAACGGTTTTGATGAGCTTCATCAGGCTGGCGTCAAATTCGCCCAGCCATTGGTATTTGAGAAAACCATTGTCGCGTAAACTCCATTGTCTGCGAGCATGCTTGAATGACCAATGATTACCCTGGCGTGGAAAGTCGATCCACTCAGGATGCCCAAATTCATTACCCATGAAGTTGAGGTAGCCGCCGCCGTGCAGTCCGGCTGTCAGCAGTCGAATTAGTTTATGTAGGGCTATGCCACGCTCCACCGTCAGGTCAGGGTCGGCTTTGTCCATGTGCCAATACATTTCTTTGTCGATCAGCCGAAAAATTAGCGTCTTGTCGCCAACCAAGGCTTGATCATGACTCTCGGCGTAGGTGATGACTTTTTCCTCTGGGCGGTGTGAACTCAGCATGTGAGCCAATTCACCTAAGTCCCAATCTTCGTCGCGCTTTTCCTTCAACGTCTTGATCCAGAGATCGGGCGCACCCATCGCTAATCGATAATCAAAGCCCAAGCCGCCGTGTTCTGTCGGCGCCGCCAAGCCCGGTAGCCCGCTCATTTCCTCAGCAATGGTCATGGTATCGGGGCGAACGGCGTGAATGACGTCATTGGCCAGTTTGAGATAGACCAGCGCATCCTTATCAACGTCGTCGCCAAAATAATCATCATAGCTCGTGAAACTTTTGCCTAAGCCATGGTCGTGATATAACATGCTGGTCACGCCATCAAACCGGAAACCGTCAACATGGTACTCATCCAGCCACCAGTGGCAATTGCTGGCGAGAAAGTGCAGTACTTCCGGCTTGCCATAATCAAACAGCCGCGAATCCCAGGCGGGATGGTGGTGAGCTTTGAAATATTGCGTCGGGCTGCCCGCAAAATTACCGAGGCCTTCGACTTCATTTTTAGCAGCATGAGCATGAACGATATCAATGATGACGCGCAGCCCCAGTCCGTGTGCCGCGTCAACTAACCGCTTGAAATCATCGGGCGTGCCAAACCGCGAACTGACCGCGAAAAAGTTGCTAACGTGATAGCCGAAACTGCCGTAGTACGGGTGTTCGGCGATGGCCATCAGTTGGATGGTATTATAGCCAGATTGTTTGATGCGCGGTAGGACGTCGGTGGTAAACTCGTTGAAACTGGCGACCTTTTCCTCCTCACTGCTCATGCCGACATGCGCCTCATAAATTAGCGGTACGTTTGGCGCAGGTGGAATATTATGCTGCCACTGATACGGCTCATCAGGCTGCCACACTACGGCCGAAAAATCCACCGAATCATTGTCTTGGACGACGTAGGTGGCGTATGATGGTAAGCGCCAGCCGTCGCCGCCCGGCCAATATACGCGCAGCTTGTATTTTTGACCGTGGTGTAGCGCATGTTTTGGCAGATCAACGCTCCACTCGCCATGCACACCTGGCTGCAGGGCAAACTCCTCGCGCTCCTGCCAATCAGAAAAATCGCCCACCAAAACCAGCCGCGTAGCATTCGGTGCCCATTCGCGAAACGTCCAGCCCGCCGCCGTCTGGTGCAGGCCAAAATGATGAAACCCTAGCGCAAACTCCGCCGGCGATTTGCCGTCCAACACTCTCCGCAGCGTCGATGAAACATAAGCCCCACGTGACTTGATGATAGGTTCATGCGGCGCCAGCCACGGATCAAGGTCAACCAGCGTTTTCTTGCTCATGCTTCTAGTGTAGCGGAAAAAACTGATATAATCTATCAAATGAAACCGTTTTCTTTTGAGATCACCTCTAGGCTTGGCGACACGCTGGCGCGCACTGGCATTATTCACACGCCGCACGGGGATATCACAACACCGGCGTTTATCGTGGTTGGAACTAAGGCTAATGTCAAGGCGATGGTGCCAGAAATGGTGGCGGATGTCAGCGCGCAGGCAGTGCTGGCAAATGCCTATCATCTATATTTGCAGCCGGGTCATAAACTTATCGAGAAGGCTGGCTATTTGGGCAAGTTTATGCACTGGGATGGGCCGACATTCACTGATAGTGGCGGCTTTCAGGTGTTGAGTCTGGGCTCGGGCTTTAAGAAAGTACTGGCGATGAGTACTGATGTCGATGAGGAAATTGCCATCGCTAAAAAATCGTCGCGCCACGCTTGGGTGGACGAAAACGGCGTAATGTTCAAATCGCACCTCGACGGCTCGTACCATAAATTTACGCCGGAATTATCTATGCAGATTCAGGCGGGCATTGGTGCGGATATTACTTTCGCCTTTGACGAACTGACCTCGCTGATTGATCCGTATGAATATCAAGTGGAAGCCTTGGCGCGAACGCATGCCTGGGCGGAGCGCAGTTTAGCTGAGGTGAAACGTCTGCGTGAATCTCGTCCCGACAAGCCATATCAAGCATTGTTTGGCGTGCTGCAGGGTGCGAATTATGAAGATTTACGCAAGCAAACGGCTGCGTTTTTAGGTGCGATGGATTTTGACGGCTATGGTATCGGCGGTGCGCTGGAAAAGGAAACTATGGCCCAGACGATTCAGTGGGTCAATCAAATCTTGCCCGAGAACAAGCCGCGGCATTTACTCGGCATTTCTGAGCCGGACGACATCTTTGCGGCAATTGAGCAGGGAATCGACACCTTTGACTGTGTCAGCCCAACGCGCGTGGCCAGAAACGGTGCCGCCTATACGCCATTTGGCCGGGCTAATGTCCGCGGGAGAAAATACCGCGAACTGTTTGAGCCAATTATGGAAGATTGCGACTGCTATACTTGCCGCCACTACACCGCCGCCTATCTCTGTCATCTGCTACACGCCCGCGAATCTCTGGCTGGCACGCTATTATCAATCCATAACGAGCGATTTATCGTTAAACTGGTTGATGATATCCGCGCCAGCCTAGAGGATGGGACATTTTACGAGTTTCGTGAAGAGTTTTTGGCGACGTACTATCGCCGCTAATGCGAGAGCATTATTCGACCGTCACGCTCTTGGCCAGATTGCGTGGCTGATCGACGTCATGACCGCGCTTGACGGCCACGTGATAGGCTAGGAGTTGCGACACGACATTGAACAGAAGTGGCGTGAGGTGCGATAGCTTTGTCGAGATGCGGATCACCGTTTCGCCCGGCACCTTTTTCGTCGTGTCGGTGATGACAATGGCGTGAGCACCGCGAGTATTCATCTCGATCAAGTTGCTCTGGGATTTTTCGTATAACCAATTGTCTTGGATATAGCAGACTTCAAAGAAATGGTCATCAATCAGGGCGATCGGACCGTGTTTCAGCTCACCGGCGGCATACGCTTCGGCATGGATGTAGCTTACCTCTTTGAGCTTCAGCGCGCCCTCCATGGCAATCGGATACAGCGTATCGCGGCCGATGTAGAGTGCGTGATTGTAATCAGCATACGCCCTAGCGATGGAAGGTATCTCGGCACCTTGTTTATCAAGGACTTTTTGGATCTCACTTGGTAGTATCGCTAATTCTTGCACAAATTCATCAATAAATTGTGGGTTGGTACCCTTGGCATTGGCGAGCATAATACCAAAGATCGTCAGAGCAGCAACCTGTGAGGTAAAGGCCTTGGTACTGGCGACGCTAATCTCGGCACCGACGTGCAAGTACACGCCGCCATCAACTGCTCGGGCGATCGTACTGCCGACGGCGTTGACGACGCCGAGGCATTTAACACCACGTCGCTTCAATTCATTCAGGCAGGCAAGGGTATCAGCCGTCTCACCACTCTGGCTAACGATCATAGCGACCGAGTGTTCGGGCACGTTGAATGCGCGGTAGCGCAGCTCACTGGCGATCTCGACACTGATGGTTACGTCATCAGTTAGCTGCTCGATAAAGTAGCTGGCCTGCACACCAGCAAAGTAGGCAGTGCCGCAGCCAACGATGATGATGTGCTTGACGTGGCGCAGTTCATCATCGCTCATGTTGAGACCGCCCAGGCGCGCATATTTTTGGTCGGGTAGGACGCGGCCGGCTAGTGTCGCTGCAAGGCTGGTTGGCTGTTCGTAAATTTCTTTGGCGAGGAAATGGTCAAAGCCCTGCTTCTGAATCGCCTGCATATCCATGTCGAGCATCTCGATCTTGACGTCAAGCTTTTGCGATTCGATTGTCTGTAACTCTAGCCCGCTACGAGTACAGCGACCAATTTCACCATCATGCAAATACACCACTTGATTGGTGTAGCCAACCAGCGCTGAAGCGTCACTGGCGATATATGTTTCGCCGTCTCCGACGCCAATGATCAACGGGCTACCTTGGCGAGCCACGATAATTTCTTCGGGGTTCGTGGTGTCAAGTACCGCAATGCCATACGCACCAACTACCATCTTCAATGCGCCGGTGACTGCTGTCAGTAAATCCGGTGAGTCACGCCGCAGATAGTCAATCAAGGCCGCCAATACCTCGCTATCGGTATCGCTCTTAAACTCGTACTCATGACCGGAAAGCATCGTTTTAAGGTCTTGGTAGTTCTCAATGATGCCGTTATGTACCAGATAAATCTCACCAACGTGGTGTGGATGGGCGTTGCGCTTACTTGGTTCACCATGTGTTGCCCAGCGGGTGTGTCCGATGCCGACCGTATCGCTCGTCTTATGTTGTCCGACGAGCTCTTCCAGTGCCGCCACCTTGCCTTTGGTGCGCAGCAGGGTTGGTGTGGCGGAGTCCGATAGGGTGACAATTCCGGCACTGTCATAGCCGCGGTACTCAAGCCGCTTAAGCTCAGCAACGAGGATATTCTGCGCCTCGCGTTCACCGATATAGCCAACAATTCCACACATAGATTATTTCTCCTTTAGTATTAACTGATACACGCTTCTCAGTATAAGACATCTTAGAAAAATAACCAACAGAAAGTAATAATTACAACAATTTACTACTGTAAGAAAGTGTTGTATATAATACAATAACTACTATTACCACTCAAAATGGATGCAGCATTTAGCAAGTATACTCGTCGCAATGTAGTGTCCACTAGCAGCGATTAACAAAACTGAAACCGGTAATGACAGAAGTGCATGAAAAGGAGCGATACCAAGTTGGTGGCAGCACCCGAGTATGACACCAACGAGCGCGAGGTAAATAATAACAAACTTTGTACCGCTAACGCTCAGCCTATCGAGAATACGCTTAACATAGAAAAATGTGACACCGTAGCAGATTGCGATGAGGATAAAGAGAAAGAATAACAGAAAAATAGCAGACTGTCCGCTCGTTTTGATGAATAAGGTAGTGAGCTTGATAAGCACCCAAGCTATAGAGAGGGTCATTGTCAGGATAAGAGCAATGCCCAACGAAGGTAGCTTTGG